>NZ_DAOLAC010000017.1:0-51583 GCF_035325325.1 Phycicoccus sp.
CCGCTGGCGGGGCGGCCTCGTGCTGGGCCTGTCGGCGATGGCGGGCGCCTAGGCCGGTGGCCGGCTCTCCGGATTCACCCCCGGCCCGGTCCTGCTGGCGCTGTTCGCGGTGATGATGATCGTCACCGCCGCGTCGATGATCCGTGGCCGCCGGACGCCGCCAGCGGGGGAGCGGGTCGGCCTGGGGCGGTCGGTCGCCCAGGGCGTCGGCATCGGGCTGGTCACCGGCACCGTCGGGGCGGGCGGGGGCTTCCTCGTCGTCCCCGTCCTCGTCCTCCTCGGCGGCCTCGAGATGCCGGTCGCCGTCGCCACCTCGCTGCTCGTCATCGCGATGAACAGCGGCGCCGGTCTCGCCGGGCACCTGCACACGGTGCGGCTCGACTGGGGCCTCGCCCTCCCCGTGACGGCGGTGGCCGTCGTCGGCAGCGTCCTCGGCGGCCTGCTCTCCGGGCGCGTGCGCCAGGAGTCGCTGCGCCGCGCGTTCGGGTGGTTCGTCCTCGCGATGGGTGCCCTCGTCCTCGGCCAGAGCCTCCTGTCCGCCTGAGCTCCGGGAGCCCGCGCCCGGACGCCGGAAGGGCCCGTCCGCGGCTGCGGACGGGCCCTCCGGTCGACCGGTGTGCTCAGGGCACGCGGCTCACTTGGTCAGCGGGCCGAGGGTCGGGTCGTTGGCGTAGGCCTCGGCGGCGTTCTCCTTGGTCACGATGACCGGGGCGAGGAGGTTGGCCGGGACGACCTTGACGCCGTTGTTGTAGGACTTGTCGTCGTTGACCGTCGGCTTCTCGCCCTTCTGGAGCGACTGGACCATCGCGATGGTCTCGGCCACGAGCTTGCGGGTGTCCTTGTTGATGGTCGAGTACTGCTCACCGGCCATGATCGACTTGACCGACTCGACCTCGGAGTCCTGACCCGTGACGACCGGGATCGGCTTGCCGGCCTGCTTGCACGAGGTGATGATCGCGCGGGCCAGGGTGTCGTTCGGCGAGAGGACGCCGTCGATCGTCGCGCTCGAGTACGAGCCGGCGAGGAGGGTGTCCATCCGCTTCTGGGCGTTCTCGGCCTTCCAGCCCTGGGTGACGGCCTGCTCGAACTTGGTCTGCCCGGAGACGACCTTGAGGGTGCCGTCGTCGATCTTCGGCTGGAGGACGCTCATCGCGCCGTCGAAGAAGACCTTGGCGTTGTTGTCGTCCGGCGAGCCGGCGAACAGCTCGATGTTGTACGGCCCGTTCGGCTTCTTCTTGGCCATGCCCTCGAGGAGCGCCTGGCCCTGGAGGACACCGACCTTGAAGTTGTCGAACGCGACGTAGTAGTCGACGTCCGGGGTGTTGGTCAGCAGGCGGTCGTAGGCGATGACCGTCGCGCCGGAGTCCTTGGCCGCCTTGAGCTGGGTGCCCAGCTGCGAGCCGTCGATGGCCCCGACGACGATGACCTTGGCGCCCTTGGTGACCATGGCCTGGATCTGGTTCTGCTGCTCGGAGACACCGCCGTTGGCGAACTGGACGTCGCCCTTGAAGCCGGCCTGCGAGAGGCCGTCCTTGAACAGCTGCTCGGCGAGCACCCAGTTCTCGGAGGTCTTCTGGGGGAGGGAGATGCCGATGACCGAGTCGGCGGCGAAGCCGGCCGCGGAAGAGCTTCCGCTGCCGGAGGTGGCCGCGGTGTCGTCCGAGGCCGACCGGCCACAGCCGGTGAGGGCGAGGCCGGCGATCGCCGTGACCGCGAGCGCCTTGGTGAGGTGACGCATGTGTGCTTCTTTCTACTCGCGCGTCCCTGCGGACGCGGGGTCGGTGGCCGGGCGGCGGGGTGCCGACCGGTGGTCGGGGGACGGCTCAGCCGTCGGAGCGGATGGTGCTGGAGGTGGAGCGGACCTCGGACTCCGCCGGGTTCTCCTCGGCGATGGCCGTCTGCTCACCCGGCCCGTCGGCCCGGTTGCGGTCCCGGTTGCGCAGGAAGAGGCCGATGATCGAGGGGCGGCCCTGGCTCTTGTTGTAGACGTCGAAGGCCACGGCGATGAGGAGCACGAGGCCCTTGATCATCTGGGTGGCGTCGGCCCCGACGCCCTCGAGCTGGAGGCCGTTGTTGAGGACGGCCATGACGAGGCCACCGACGATCGACCCGACGACCGTGCCGACGCCGCCGGTGACGGCCGCGCCACCGATGAAGACGGCGGCGATGGCGTCGAGCTCCCAGCCGACGCCGTCGAACGGGCCGGACGCGGTGGAACGGGCGACGAACATCATCCCGGCCAGGGCCGCGAGGACGGCCATGTTGGCCATGACGAAGAAGTTGATCTGCCGGCTCTTGACCCCGGACAGCTCGGCCGCGTGGCGGTTGCCGCCGACGGCGTAGATGTGCCGGCCGAGGATCGTCTTGCTCGTGACGAAGCCGTAGACGAGGACGAGCACGACGAGGATGAGCCCGGAGACGGGGAAGCCCTTGCGACCCGAGGCGATGAGGAACATGGCCCCGAGGATGGCGACGCAGATGAGCGCGAGGCGGGTCCACATGGCCCAGGACTCCTCGACCTGGGCGCCGATCTTCTTGAGCCGGGCCCGGCTGCGGAGGGCGCCGTAGACGATGGCGACGCAGCCGAGGATGCCGAGGAGCACCGTGAGGTTGTTGTAGCCGGTGTTCGGCCCGACCTCGGGGAGCGAACCCGAGCCGATGACCTGGAACGCGTCCGGCACCGGCACGGTGTTCGACTTGCCGACGTACTGGTTGGCGCCGCGGAAGAAGAGCATCCCGGCCAGGGTGACGATGAACGCCGGGATGCCGACCCGCGCGACCCAGAAGCCCTGCCACACACCGACCAGCGCGCCGAGGGCGAGGCCGAGGAGGATGCCGAGCGGCCAGGGGAGGCTCCAGTCGCGGATGGCGATCGCCACGACGATGCCGACGAACGCCGAGACAGAGCCGACCGAGAGGTCGATGTGCCCGGCGATGATGACGAGCACCATGCCGATGGCGAGGACGAGGATGTAGGCGTTGCCCTGGATGATGTTGTTGACGTTGTTCGGGTCGAGGGTCAGGCCGCCGGTCTTGATCTGGAAGTACACGATGAGCACGACGAGCGCGGCGACCATGCCGAGCTGGCGGATGTCGCCACCGAAGATCTTGCGGACGATGTTCATGGGGAGGTCCTCGCGTCGGGGGGTCAGGAGACGGCGTTCGCCTGGGTGCGGGTGGTGTTCTTCGTCATGAGCCGCATCAGCGACTCCTGGTCGGCCTCGCCCTTGTCGAGGCAGCCGGTGATCCGGCCCTCCGCGATCGTGTAGATGCGGTCGGCCAGCCCGAGCAGCTCGGGGAGCTCGGAGGAGACGACGACGACGCCCTTGCCCTGGTCGGCGAGGCGCTGGATGATCCCGTAGATCTCGTACTTGGCGCCCACGTCGATGCCCCGGGTCGGCTCGTCGAGGATGAGCAGGTCGGGCTCGGTGAAGAGCCACTTGGCGAGGACGACCTTCTGCTGGTTGCCGCCCGAGAGCTTGGAGACGCCCTCCTCGACGGTCGGTGTCTTGGTGCGCAGCTCCTTGCGGTACTGCTCGGCGAACCGGAACTCCTCCGACTCGTTGATGACGAGGCCGTCGGTGATCCGGGAGAGCTTGGCCGAGACGGTGGTGCGCTTGATGTCGTCGAGCAGGTTGAGCCCGAGGGTCTTGCGGTCCTCGGTGACGTACGCGAGGCCGGCCTCGATGGCGTCGCGGACGTGCTTGAGGTGCAGCTCCTTGCCGTCCTTGACGATGCGGCCGCCGAGCACGATGCCGTAGGAGCGGCCGAAGAGGCTGCGCATCAGCTCGGTGCGGCCGGCGCCCATGAGGCCCGCGAACCCGACGATCTCGCCGTGCCGGACGAAGAAGCTGGCGTCCTTGACGACGAGACGGTCGGCCCGCACCGGGTGCTGGACCCGCCAGTTCTCGACCTCGAAGAACACCTCGCCGATGTGCGGGGTGTGGTCGGGGAAGCGGGACTCGAGGTCGCGGCCGACCATCCCGCGGATGATGCGGTTCTCGTCGACACCGTCCTCGCGGACGCGGAGGGTCTCGATCGAGCGGCCGTCGCGGATGATGGTGATGGCGTCCGAGATCTGCTCGATCTCGTTGAGCTTGTGGCTGATCATGATGCAGGTGACGCCGCGGCCGCGCAGGCCGTCCATGATCTGCAGCAGGTGCTGGGAGTCGGACTCGTTGAGGGCCGCGGTCGGCTCGTCGAGGATGAGCAGCTGGACGTCCTTGGAGAGGGCCTTGGCGATCTCGACGAGCTGCTGCTTGCCGACCCCGATGTCCTTGACCTTGGTCATGGGGTCCTCGAAGAGGCCGACCCGCTCGAGCAGCTCGGCGGCCCTGCGCTGGGTGAGCACCCAGTCGATGGCGCCGCGCCGGGTCTGCTCGTTGCCCAGGAAGATGTTCTCCGCGATCGACAGCTCGGGGATGAGGGCGAGCTCTTGGTGGATGATGACGATGCCGGCGTGCTCGCTGTCGCGGATCGTCGAGAACTGGGCGGGGTGGCCGTTCCACAGGATCTCGCCGGTGTAGCTGCCGTGCGGGTGCACGCCGGAGAGCACCTTCATCAGGGTGGACTTGCCGGCACCGTTCTCGCCGCAGATCGCGTGGATCTCGCCGCGGCGGACGGTCATGTCGACGTCGGAGAGGGCCTTGACGCCCGGGAACTCCTTCGTGATGTGGCGCATCTCGAGGATGACCTCGTGAAGGCCGGCCGCAGGGGCGCTCGCGGCGCCCACCGGTGCGTCGTTGCTCATTCCCGTCCTCGGCGTTGAGGGGCAGTGGCGTGGAGGCGTGTGGTGGCGGCCGCCTCAGCCACTAATTGTTGTATGGCCGAACATATTGCAGACACCGTTGTCTGGCAAGACCCGCGTCGAAGCCCTCCGGTAACGATCGGGTAACTCGCCGTTCACGTGGCGGCCCCGAGCCACGCGGACGGGTCGGCGATGACGTCGTCGAGCACGGTGAGGGCGGCCCCGAGCGCCGGGGAGCTGGGGCCGCCGAGCGCGCGGGAGACCCGCACCTCGGCCCAGCGGGCGATGACCGCGCGGCGCTCGAGCTCGGCGAGGACACCGGGGGCCAGCCGGTCGTGGAGGGTCGCGTACGCCCCCCCGAGGACCACCTCGTCGACGTCGACGACGTTGACGACCGTGGCGGCCGCCTGCCCCAGCGCCCGCGCGGCCTGTGCGACGGCGTCCGCGGCCGGGCCGGGGACGCCGGCCGCGTCGGCGAGCCGGGTCGTCGTCGTCGAGGGCGGCAGGCCGGCCGCGGCGACCATCGCGTCGCGCCCGGCGTACGGCTCGAGGCAGCCGCGGGCGCCGCAGTGGCAGGGGCGACCCTCGGGGTCGACGACGACGTGCCCGATCTCGCCGCTCCACCCGTGCATCCCCTCGAAGACGCGTCCGCCGAGCACGACGGCCGAGCCGATGCCGACCGCGCCGTAGGCGAAGAGGAAGTTCTGCGACTCGGCCGGCCGGCCGTCGCGGCGGCGGCGCTCCTCGACCTCGGTCCTGGCCGAGAGGTCGGCGTCGTTGGCCGCCGCGACCCGCAGGGTGGCCAGGCCGGGGTGGCCGGTCAGCGCCTCGTCGACGGCGATGTCGCGCCAGTCGAGGTTCGGGGCGTAGCGGAGCATCGCCGACTCGCGGCTGACGAGTCCCGGGAGGGCGACGCACGCACCGGCCACGTGCATCCCCTCGAGGGTGACCGCCCGGACGGTCTCGGCGGCGAGGTCGGCGAGCCGGGCGAAGGTGCGCTCGGGGTCGCACCCGCGCAGGTCGACCTCGACGACCCGCTCGGAGACTGTGAGGCCGGTGAGGTCGAGGACGAGGGCCGAGAGGTGGTCGATGCCGACCGAGAGGCCGAGCCCGACGACCGAGCGGGAGGCCGGTGCCAGCGGGACCGCCGGGCGTCCGGCCCGCGACGCCGTGAGCGGCTCGAGCTCGGTGACGAGGCGGGCCTGGATGAGCCGGTCGACGAGGTCGGAGACGGTGGCCCGGGCCAGCCCGACCTCGCCGGCGATCGCCGCCCGGGAGAGTGGCGAGCCGGCGGCGTGCGCGGCAACGATCCGCTGGAGCACCACGGCGAGGTTGTGCTCACGGAGCGTGGACTGCCGCGCGGCCGCGCGCCCGTCCCCCCGGGGGAGGGCGGGACCGGAGCCCCGACGGCTCGTCGACGTCGACATGGGCGTCACCATAGCCCTGTCGGTGGCTTTCATTCGACCAGAGAACAAATGGTGGGGCAGCGCCGGCGCTGCGGGGAGCGGGCCGCGGACCGGGCGCGGCCGGACGGGTCGCGGGCGATGGGGTCGACGGCCGCACAAACCGCGCGGCGACACGGTGGCGCCCGTCGTTATCCTTGCCGGGTTGTCCTCCCACCCACCCGAGGAGCCCACCCGTGGCCATGCGCATGTCGTCCCTGTTCCTGCGAACGCTTCGCGAGAACCCGGCGGACGCGGAGGTCCCGAGCCACCAGCTGCTCGTGCGGGCCGGCTACATCCGACGGGTCAGCCCCGGCATCTACACGTGGCTGCCGCTCGGGCTGCGCGTGCTGCGCCGCGTCGAGGCGGTCGTGCGTGCCGAGATGGACGCCATCGGCTCCCAGGAGCTGCTCTTCCCGGCCCTGCTGCCCCGCGAGCCGTACGAGGCCAGCGGGCGGTGGGACGAGTACGGGGAGAACGTCTTCCGGCTCAAGGACCGCAAGGACGCCGACTACCTGCTCGGGCCGACGCACGAGGAGATGTTCACCCTCGCCGTCAAGGACCTGTACTCCTCGTACAAGGACCTGCCCCTGTCGATCTACCAGATCCAGACGAAGTACCGCGACGAGGCGCGGCCGCGGGCCGGCCTGCTGCGCGGGCGTGAGTTCGTCATGAAGGACAGCTACTCCTTCGACCTCGACGAGGCCGGGCTCGACAAGAGCTACCAGCTGCACCGCGACGCCTACGTGCGGATATTCGACCGGCTCGGCTTCCACTACGTCATCGTCCAGGCGATGGCCGGCGCGATGGGTGGCTCGAAGTCCGAGGAGTTCCTCGCGACCGCCGAGAACGGCGAGGACACCTACGTGCGCTGCCCGCACTGCGGGTACGCGGCGAACGTGGAGGCGGTGCAGGTGCCCGTCCCGGACCCCCTCGACGCGACCGGCGTCCCGGCCGCGCACGCCGAGGACACGCCGGACACCCCGACCATCGACACCCTCGTCGCCCACCTCGAGGCGGCCTTCCCCCGCGCCGACGGGCGGTCGTGGACGGCGGCCGACACGCTGAAGAACGTCGTCGTCATGCTCGTCCACCCCGACGGCACCCGTGAGCCCCTCGCGATCGGGGTCCCCGGCGACCGCGAGGTCGACGAGAAGCGGCTCGGGGCCCAGGTCGAGCCGGCGTCGGTGGAAGCCTTCGAGGAGAAGGACTTCGCCCGCTACCCGACGCTGGCCAAGGGGTACATCGGGCCGGGCGCGCTCGGGCTGGCGCAGAGCTCCGGCATCCGCTACCTGCTCGACCCGCGCGTCGTCGACGGCACGGTGTGGGTGACCGGCGCGGACGAGAGCGGGAAGCACGTCCTCGACCTCGTCGCCGGTCGCGACTTCACCGCCGACGGGACGATCGAGGCGGCCGAGGTCCGCGACGGCGACGCCTGCCCGTCCTGCGGCCACGGCCTCGAGTCGGCCCGTGGCATCGAGATGGGCCACATCTTCCAGCTCGGCACCAAGTACGCCGAGGCCCTCGACCTCAAGGTGCTCGACGAGCACGGCAAGCTGCGCACCGTCATCATGGGGTCCTACGGCGTCGGGGTGTCGCGGGCCGTCGCCTGCGTGGCCGAGGGCAACCACGACGAGCTGGGGCTCGTGTGGCCGCGCGAGCTGGCGCCGGCCGACGTCCACCTCGTCGCCACCGGCAAGGACGACGAGGTCTTCCGCTACGGCGAGGAGCTCACCCGCGCGCTGGAGGCCGAGGGTCTCGAGGTGCTGTTCGACGACCGCCGACAGGCTTCTCCCGGAGTCAAGTTCAAGGACGCCGAGCTGATCGGCGTCCCAACCATCGTCGTCGTCGGGCGCGGCCTGGCCGAGGGGCGCATCGAGGTGAAGGACCGACGCTCGGGCGAGCGTCGCGAGGTCGCGGTGGCCGATGCCGTGCGCGAGGTGCTGGCGGAGGTCGGTCGCGCGTGAGCCGGCGCGTCGAGGCCGTGGTCTTCGACTGGGGCGGCACGCTGACGCCCTGGCACGACGTCGACCTGCCCGAGCAGTGGCGGGTGTTCGCCCGGGAGGTCCACGGCATCCCGGTCGGGTCGTCCGAGGTGCCGCAGGAGGACCTCGACGAGGCGCACCGGCTCGCCGACCGGATCCACGAGGTCGAAGCCGCGGCGTGGCGGCGGGGCCGCGACGATCACTCCTCGGCGTCCCTCGCCGAGATCCTCGACGCCGCCGGGGTCGACGCGGAGCACGACCGGCACCACCTCGCGCTTGCGGCCTACCGTCGATTCTGGGAGCCCCACACGTACACCGACCCGCAGGTCCGCCCTGTGTGGGAAGGGCTGCGCGAGAGGGGTATCCGCGTCGGCGTGCTGTCCAACACGATCTGGTCGCGGGCCTACCACCGCGAGATCTTCGAGCGCGACGGCGTGCTCGACCTGCTCGACGCCGACCTCTACTCGAGCGAGCTCGACCACGTCAAGCCGCACCCGGAGGTGTTCCTCGCGGCCTGCCGGGCGGTCGGGGTGGAGCCGGCCGCGGCGGTGTACGTCGGCGACCGGATGTTCGAGGACGTGCACGGCCCGCAGCAGGTCGGGATGCGCGCCATCTGGGTGCCGCACTCGGTCCTGCCGGACAACCAGAAGGTCGACGTCACCGCGGTGCCCGACGCACGGGCGCACCAGCTGCTCGACGTCCTGGCCGTCGTCGACGGGTGGAACGCCGCGTGACCCGTGGGTGACGTCGCGCCGCACGTCGTCGCGCTGCTCGGCCTCGCGGGCTTCCTCGCGGGGTGGGTCGACGCCGTCGTCGGCGGGGGAGGGCTGGTCCAGCTGCCGGCGCTCCTCCTCGGACTGCCCGGGGCGACACCCGCGCAGGTGCTCGCGACGAACAAGTTCGGCTCGGTGTGGGGAACCGCGACGGCCTCCGTCACGTACTACCGGCGGGTGCGACCCGACCTGCGGACGGCGCTGCCGATGGCCGCCGTCGCCTACGTCGGGGCGATCGGCGGCGCGCTGCTCGGGCTGCACATCCCGAAGTCGCTCTTCAACCCGGTCATCCTGGTCATGCTCGTCGTCGTGGGGGCCTACACGCTGCTCAAGCCGTCCGTGGGGGAGCTGACCCGGCTGCGGTGGAGCGGGGCCCGGCACACGACGGCCGCCGTGCTCACCGGGTTCGTCATCGGCGTCTACGACGGGGCGCTCGGGCCCGGCACCGGGAGCTTCCTCGTCTTCGCGCTCGTCGGGCTGCTCGGGTACGCCTTCCTCGAGGCGAGCGCCAAGGCGAAGATCACCAACCTCGCGACCAACCTCGGGGCGCTCACCGTCTTCGCCCCCGGCGGGCACGTCGTGCTCGGGGTCGGCGTCGTCATGGCCGTGGCGAACCTCGCCGGTGGGTACGTCGGCGCCCGGACCGCGGTCGCCCGGGGCAGCCGGTTCGTCCGGGTCGTGTTCATCGTCGTCGTCGGCGCCTTCACCCTCCGGATCGCCGGCGACCTCGCCGGCCTCTGGTAGTCGCGAACGTGTGTGAGCCAGAGGGCGGCACACCGACGTTCTTCACACACGTTCGTGAGTGAGCCAGAGGGCGGCGTAGGGCGGGAGGTGGACGTCGCCGTCGTCGCCCCACGGCAGCGCCGAGCCGGTCAGCGCGTCGACGGCGTCGGCGAGCCCCAGCTCGTGCACCCGCCACCCGGGCCAGACCCGGTCCTCGGGCGTCACGTTGTAGACGCCGGCGAAACGTCCGAGCGGGTGGTCGCGCAGCGTCACGAGGACCCCGGGGTCGTCGACCGGCCCGACGGCGGTCTCGACCGAGGCGTGCAGGTGCGGCAGGCCGGCCCGGGCCCGGACGAGGGCGACGAGGTCGCCGAAGACCCGTCCGGCGACGGTGGAGGGGTCGTGCCGCCGCTCGGCCGCCACCCAGTCCAGTCGCGGCCGGTGCGCCCAGCGGTTGTCGTCCGCGTGCCCGGGCTCCTCCGCCCAGTGCGGGTCGTCGACCTGGCCCAGCTCGTCGCCGCTCCAGATCACCGGGATGCCGCCCCACCCGAGGACGACGGCGTTGGCCATCCGCAGCGCCGCCAGCGCGGTGTCGAGCTCCTCCGGCGTCTCGGCCGCCTCGATGCCGACGAGCGACGCGGCGGTGCCCGAGGTGCGCCGGTCACCCGTGTCGGGGTTGAACTGGAAGACGAGACCGCGTGCCGGCGAGCCCCAGAAGTCGCCGGTGTACCAGTCGGCGAGGAAGTGCCGGTGCCCCGGACCGGTGAGGCCGACGGCCGCGGCGTCCTCGTCCATGATCGCCCAGCCGATGTCGTCGTGGCAGCGCAGGTAGGTGAGCCAGGTGGCCGTCGTCGGCTTCGGGGGGAGCGACCCGAGGGCGTGCGCCGCCAGCCGCACGTCGCGGGAGGCCAGCATCGACCACACCTGCACCATGAGGCTGTTGTGGTAGGCGAGGTCGCTCACCTTGCCGGTGTGCTCACGCTCGCCGAGGTAGGCGAGCAGCTTCGTGGGGGCGACGATCGCCTCGGCCTTGAACGCGACTGCGGGACAAGCGATCCGGGTGACGGCGCGGAGCACCTGCGTCAGCGCGTGCACCTCCGGCTGGCCCTGGCAGTCGGTGCCGAGCCGCTTCCACATGAACGCGATGGCGTCGAGGCGCAGGACGTCGACACCGCGGTTCGCGAGGTCGAGGACGATCTGGGCGTACTCGACGAGGACGTCCGGGTTGCCCCAGTTCACGTCCCACTGCCACGCGTTGAACGTCGTCCAGACCCAGCCGCGCAGGTCCTCGTCCCACGTGAAGTTGCCGGGCGCGAAGTCCGGGAACACCTCGGGCAGGGTGCGCTCGTAGGCGTCGGGCAGCCGCCGGTCGGGGAAGACGTGGAAGTAGGACCGGTAGCGCAGCACACCCTCCCGCGCCCGCCGCGCCCACTCGTGCTCGCGGGCGACGTGGTTGAGGACGAGGTCGAGGACGAGGCTCATCCCGCGGTCGTGGAGCGCGTCGGCGAGCGCGGCGAGGTCGTCCATCGTCCCGAGGTCGGGGCGGACCCGGCGGTAGTCGGCCACCGCGTACCCACCGTCGTTGTCGCCGTCGCGGGGGAGCAGCAGGGGCATGAGGTGCAGGTACCGCACCCCGAGCTCCTCGAGGTAGCCGAGCCGCTCGCCGACCCCGCGCAGGTCGTCGGCGAAGCGCTCGGTGTAGGCCGCGTACCCGATGACGGAGGGCTCCTGGAGCCAGTCCGGCCGCAGCATCCGGTCGAGGTCGCGGCGGTGCAGCCGGTCCGGGCGGCGGGCGAAGGCCCGGGCGGCGAGGGTGACCAGCTCGGCGCCGGTGCGCTCGGCGCGGTCGGGTCCGTAGACGGCGGCGAGCCCGGCGTGGAGGTCGGGCCACCAGCGCTCGAGCCGGGCCTGCAGCATCTCGGCGCGCTCCTCGCCCAGCCCGGCGGTCGGCAGGGGCGGGGGCGGGGGCACCGGTGCGCTCACGAGGCGCATCCTGCCGGAACCGTGCAAGCGTTTCCACGGGTTGACCGAAGGTGGCGGCCCGGACTCACGGTCGGCACCGACGACGCTCACAGGTGACGCATAGGCAGGGCCGTGAGAGTTCGGCCCATGACGACGAGCACGGCCACGCCCGACGAGGCGTTCTCCGCCGCCGCGCCGCAGCGACTGCGCCCCCGTCGGGCCCTGCGCCGCGTGCCCCGGTGGTGGCGGGACGCCACCGGCGCGCTCGGCTGGGCCGTCCTCCTCGGGGTGGTGGCGCTCTGGGTGCAGGACGGCGGGGTGCAGGCGCTCGCGAGCACCTCGGGCTTCCTCACCTCGACCGGCCGGCTCACCGGGCTGGTCGCCTCCGCACTCCTGCTCGTGCAGGTCGTCCTCATGGCGCGCGTGCCGTGGGTCGAGCAGGCCTGGGGCCAGGACGAGCTGGCCCGCACCCACCGGCTCGTCGGCTTCACGTCCTTCACCCTGCTCGCCGTCCACATCGTCCTCATCACGCTCGGTTACGCCGCGGCCGGCCCGCTCGGGCTCTGGGGGACGACCTGGGACTTCATCGTCAGCTACCCGGGGATGCTGCTCGCGTGGGGCGGCACCGTCGCGCTCGTCATGGTCGTCGTCACCTCGGTGAAGAGGGCCCGCCGGCGGCTGCGCTACGAGTCGTGGCACCTGCTCCACCTCTACGGCTACCTCGGTGCGGGGCTCGTCCTGCCCCACCAGCTGTGGACGGGGGCCGACTTCCTGACCTCCACGTCGGCGACGGTCTACTGGTGGACCCTGTGGTCGGCCACCGCGGCCGCCGTCCTCGTCTTCCGGGTCGGCCTGCCGCTGTGGCGCTCGCTCCGCTCGCCGATCCGGGTGCTCGAGGTGCGTCGGGAGGGCAAGGGCGTCACGACGGTCACGGTCGGCGGCGACGGCGTGCGGCACCTCCCGGTCCGGGCCGGACAGTTCCTCCAGTGGCGCTTCCTCGACGGGCCCGGCTGGAGCCGCGCCAACCCGTACTCGGTCTCGGCCGCACCCGACGGTCGCACGCTCCGGTTCACCGCCGCCCACGCCGGCGACGGCTCGACCCGGCTCGCCCGGCTGCGGCCCGGGACCCGCGTCCTCCTCGAGGGGCCCTACGGCCGGATGCACGCCGGCGTGCGCGAGCACCGCAAGGTGCTGCTCATGGGCTCGGGCATCGGCATCACCCCGATGCGTGCCCTCCTCGAGGAGCTCCCGCAGCGACCCGGTGACGTGACGGTCGTCCACCGCGTGCGCAGCAAGCGCGAGGCCGTCCTCGCCGACGAGCTGCGGGCGCTCGCCGCGGCCCGTGGCGCCCGCTACCTCCAGGTCGAGGGACACCGGATCCGTGGCCGCGAGAGCTGGCTGCCCCGACAGGCCGCCCACCTCTCCGACGTCCAGGCGCTGCGCGAGATCGTCCCGGACATCGCCGCCCACGACGTCTACGTCTGCGGGAGCGACGGATGGATGAGCGCCGTGCGCACCGCCGCCCTCGAGGCCGGGGTCCGCCCGGACGCGGTCCACCTCGAGCGCTTCTCCTACTGACCCGACCGACCCCCCTCTGAGGACCCACGATGCGACGGATCACCACCTGGCTGCTCGGCACCGTCTCGGCGCTGGTGCTGATGTTCAGCTACCACACCTCGACCAGCTCGGGCGCCGGGACCAGCATCGTCGCCGGGGGTGCCACCAACCCCCTGAACGGCGGCTCCTCGGGGCACGGCGGCTCGAGCGGCTCCGGCGGCGCGGCGGGGGGAGGTGCGACGGAGACGCCCACCCCGACCCCGTCGAGCGGCTCCGGCTCGAGCGGCTCCGGGTCGAGCGGCTCCGGGTCGAGCGGCTCCGGCGCGACGCCCGGCACGTCGTCCGGCGGCTCCTCCTCGAGCGGCCTCGCCGACGGGACCTTCACCGGTGACGCCGTCCAGACGCAGTTCGGTCCGGTGCAGGTCGAGATCACCGTCTCCGGCGGCCAGGTGACGAAGTCGGTCGTCACGCAGGTGCCGTGGAACGACCGCCGCGACCAGGAGATCAACTCCTACGCGGTGCCCGTCCTCAACGGCGAGGTCGTCCAGGCGCAGTCCGCGAACATCGACATGGTGTCCGGGGCGACGTACACCTCCGACGGCTACATCCAGTCGTTGCAGTCCGCGATCGACCAGGCCCACGCGTGATCACCGCCGAGATCCCGGTGACCCCGGCCGCGCCGGCACCGCCCGTCCTCGCCCGGCGGGCCTGGGTTGAGCACGTGATGGGCACCGCGGTGAGCGTCCACGTCCGGGCCGTCGAGCCGACCCGGCCGGACATCGAGGCCGCCGTGGGACGGGTGTTCGCGCACCTGCGCAAGGTCGACGCCGTCCTCTCGACGTGGCGAGCGGACAGCGACCTGCTCCGCCTCCAGCACGGCGAGGCCGACGACGTCCACGCGTGGGTCGCCGACGTCGCGGAGCTGTGCCTCGAGGCCGAGGAGCGGACCGACGGCCTGTTCCGGGCCTGGCGGGCCCGCGAGCGCGGGCGCACCGTGTTCGACCCGACCGGGCTGGTCAAGGGCTGGGCCGTCGGGAACGCCGCGGAGCACCTCGCGGTGGTCCCGGAGGTCGCCTACAGCATCGGCGCGGGCGGTGACGTCGTCGTCGGTGTCGGCCCGGGTCCGTCGGCGGCGGCGCCCTCGTGGCGGATCGGCCTCGAGGACCCGCACCGCGCCGGCCGGGTCGCCGACGTCGTGACGGTGCGGCGCGGCGCGGTCGCCACCTCCGGCGCGGCCGCCCGGGGTGGGCACGTCCTCGACCCCCGCACCGGCCGGCCGGTCACGCGCACCGGGTCGTGCACGGTCGTCGGCCCCGACCTCACCTGGGCCGACGTCTGGGCGACGGCGGCCTGGGTCGACCCGGACCGCGTCCGCGAGCTGCTGGCGGAGCGTGACCCGGCCTACCGGCTCGTCACGCTCTGAGCGGGCCCCTCCCCGCGCGCGGCCGCCGCGAACCGGTGCCGCCCGACCCCCAAAGTCGACCCCCGAAGGCCCTGCCGCACAGGGGTCCCCGGCTGCTAGATTCGGGATGTTCCGTCGGGTTTCAGCAGGGGATCCCGGCTCGAGCACCAGGCTGGGTCATGTCAGCACCTCAGCTGTACCCGGGTGGTCACGCATGCCACCACGGCGCAGGGCCACGACGCACCATCCGGCGTCGTGAGCTGCCCCGCGCCTCTCTCCACCTCCCGGCGTGCCCTGCGCCGAGTCCCGGTCTCCCCCGGGGCACCCCACGCCGGACCGACCCAGCGGGTCACGTCCCTCCGGGGGCGGGCCCGTTCGATCCGCTCCGGTCGCCCTCGTGGTGGCCGGACGGGTCGGCGGATGCCGGGACGGCGGTGGCCGGTGCACGGCCGCCGGTCGCCTTTCCTCTGTGCCTCCCGGTGTCCGCGGGGGCCGCCCCACGGTGAGGCCGCACCCTCCCGTGGGGCGGCGGCCGCCCCTCAGGCGCCGGTGAGCAGGACCGCGAGGGCGTCGGCGTCGGTCACCGGTCGGTCGCAGACGAAACCCCGGCACACGTAGGCCGCGGGCGACCCGCCGACGAGCGGCCGGTCCGCGAGCAGCGGGATGCCGGGGGAGTCCGGTGCACCCGCCACGTGCACGAGCCCGGGCGAGGTCGACCGGCGCACCTGCCCGAGGAGGGCGCGGGCCTGCGGGCCGTCGCCGACGACCGCCACCTGGAGCGGCCCCGCGTGCAGCGCCTCGGCCACCGCGAGTGCCCAGCCGGCGAAGCGGGGCTCGGCGGCCGCGACGCTCCCGCACGCCTCGAGGGCCCGCTCGGCCGCCTCCCGGTGCCGCGTCGACCCGGTGAGCGCCGCCAGCGTCGTCAGCGCGCCGGCGAGGGCCGAGGCCCCGGACGGCTCCGCGTTGTCACTGCGGTTCGCCGGCCGGGCGAACAGCGCCGGCGCGTCGTGGGCGGTGTCGTGCAGGGTGCCGGCGGCGTCGACGAACCGGGCCAGGGCACGGTCGAGCAGGTCCTGGGCGGCGGTGAGCCACCGGGCCTCCCCGCTCGCCTGGTGGAGGGCGAGCAGTCCCTCGGCGAGGTCCGCGTGGTCGTCGAGGACCGCGGACGCGGACGAGACCTGCCCGGCCCGCGACGTGCGGCGCAGCACCCCGTCGACGTCGTGGGTGGCGAGGACGAACGCCGCGGCCCCGGTCGCCGCCTCGACGAGGTCGGGCCGGTCGAGGAGGGCGCCGGCCTCGGCGAGCGCGGCCACGGCCAGCCCGTTCCACGCGGTGACGACCTTGTCGTCGCGGGCGGGCTGGGGGCGGGCGTCCCGAGCCGCGAGGAGCCGCTCGCGGGTCCGTGCCCACCACGCGGCGTCCTCCGGGTCCTCACGCAGCTGGAGGGTCGAGCTGCCGGCCTCGAAGGTGCCGTCCGCGGTGACCGAGAGGAGGGCCGCCGCCCGCGCGCCGTCGTCCGCGCCGAGCGCGTCGGCGAGCTGGGCCGGCGTCCAGGCGTAGGTCAGGCCCTCGTGCGAGTGCCCGTCGACGACGGTGTCCGCGTCGAGCGCGGACGCGAACGCCCCCTCGCCGGTGCGCAGGTCGCGCACGAGGAACGCGGCGGTCTCCTCGGCGACCCGACGCGCGAGGGGGTCGCCGGTCGCCCGCCACAGGTGGGCGTACACCCGGAGCAGGAGGGCGTTGTCGTAGAGCATCTTCTCGAAGTGCGGCACCACCCAGCCGGCATCCACGGAGTAGCGCGCGAAGCCACCCGCGAGCTGGTCGTACATCCCGCCCCGGGCCATGGCGGCGGCCGTCGAGCGCACCATCGCGAGGGCGTCGGGCGAGCCGGTGCGCGCGTGGTGGCGCAGGAGGAACTCGAGGACCATCGACGGCGGGAACTTCGGGGCGCCGCCGAAGCCCCCGCGGGCGTCGTCGTGGTCGGTGCGCAGCCGGGTCACGGCGCGGTCTAGGACCGAGGCGGGCACCGGCGACGCCGCCGGGGGACCGGTCACCTCGCGCAGCCGCTGCGCGACGTGGGCTCCGGACTCGAGTACCTGGTCGCGCTGCTCGCGCCACACCCGCGAGGCGTTCTCCAGGAGCCCGAGCAGCTGCTCGCGCGGGAGGTAGGTCCCGGCGAAGAACGGGTCGCCGGCCGGGGTGAGCAGGCAGGTCATCGGCCAGCCACCGTGGCCGGTCAGCGCCGTGGTGGCCGCCATGTACACCGCGTCGACGTCGGGGCGCTCCTCCCGGTCGACCTTGACGGGCAGGAACGCGGCGTTGACGACCCGGGCCACCTCCTCGTCCTCGAAGGACTCGTGGGCCATGACGTGACACCAGTGGCAGGCGGCGTACCCCACCGAGAGGAACACCGGCACGTCGCGCCGGCGCGCCTCCGCGAACGCCTCGTCGCCCCACTCCCACCAGTCGACGGGGTTGTCGGCGTGCTGGAGCAGGTAGGGGGACAGGGAGGCCGCGAGCCGGTTCGCCATCCACCCACCGTAGGCGCCCGGCCGGCTCAGCCGTCGAGGGCCTTGTGGAGGGCGACGCAGGCGGTGAGGCCGTCCTCGCCCTCCACGACGCTCGCCCAGCTCACCTCGACGCCGGCGCGCAGCAGGGTCCAGGCCCGGGCCTCGTCCTCGTCGAGCCCAGCCGCCTCGGCGAGGACCGTGAGGCGGCGGCGTACCGACCAGCGCAGGGCGGCGCCGGTGCCCATCTCGGGGAGGCGGTTGCGCAGCGCCGGCCAGAGGTCGAAGCCGGGGTGCCCGGCCACCGGCTTGGGGTCGATGGCCGTCCAGGCGCCGTCCGCCCGGCGCAGGACGTTCTCGTAGTGCAGGTCCGTGTGGAGCAGCGCCTCGGGGACCGCGCCCTCGAGCAGGTCGCGGGCCAGGCCCCGGGTGCGGTCGACGACACGGCGGGGGACCGCGGGCCGGCTCGCCATCCGCTCGAGGTGGGGGGCGAGGTACTCCGCCAGCCGGGGCAGGCGGGGCGGCGCCGGCACGTGGAGCCGCCGGAGCAGCCCGCCGATGACGGCGCAGGCCTCCTCGTCCCACCCGCCGGTGAGGTCCGCGTCGGCGTCCAGTCGCTCGAGGAGCAGCTGGCCCCCGGACGGCCGCGCCGCGACGAGCCGGACCGCGCCGGCCCCGTCCCAGGTGCGCAGCGCGAGCGCCTCGTGGACCGCCTCGGGGTGGGGCCACACGACCTTGAGGGCCAGCGGTTCGTCGCCCCGGCGCACGGGAAGGACGAGCGCGGTCCACCCGGTGCGGGGCGGCCCGTCGGGCGCGAGGTCCCAGCGTTCGAGCGCCTCGTCGACCAGCCGGGGAACGGTGCGCACCCACTCCGCGCCGGACGGTCCGCCGTCCGCGGGGTAGGCCGACACCCGCTCGACCCAGCCGGGCGGCAGATCGACGGGCGTCACCGGAGGCCGGGGAAGGGGGAGAGCAGGAGGCCCCACCGGTGCGCCTCGACCTCC
This sequence comes from Phycicoccus sp., assembly GCF_035325325.1. NCBI lineage: Bacteria > Bacillati > Actinomycetota > Actinomycetes > Micrococcales > Intrasporangiaceae > Phycicoccus > Phycicoccus sp. The sequence goes on from NZ_DAOLAC010000017.1 coordinate 18,103, forward strand.
ACGGTGCCGAGCCAGCGGGAGGCGGCGGCGAGGCCGCCGGCGGCGTCCGTGGCGGTGAGCCCGGCCAGCTCGGCCCCGAGCGTGGCCCGCAGGTCGCCGAGGACCTCGGTGACGAGGCGGTCCACGTCGGCCGCGGTGCGGACGGGGTACGGCAGCGGCCGGCCGAGGGCGGGGGCGGGCTGGTCCGGCCGCACGAGGTCGCCGGCGAGGTCGTCGAGGGCGCCGAGCGTGGCCACTGCCCGTGACCGGCGGGACCCGGCGGACCGCGCTGCCGCGACCTGGACGAGGTACCGGGCGCCGTCCGTGGCCGCGGCGAGCCGGTCGACGGCCGTGCCCGACACCTGCGGGCCGGTCACCGAGACCGGGACGCCGAGCACCACCGCCGCCGCGTAGCGCTGGGCGTGGAGGGCGGCCACCGTCGGCAGCAGGGACGTCTCGACGTCGGCGAAGCGGGTCGCCGCGGCGGCGGACTGCGCCTCGAGTCGCGCGAGGGCCGCAGAGGTGACCGGGACCGGCGACACGGTCACCACGGGGGACGCGGTGGGCCGGGGCTCGTCGAGGCCCGACGCCGGAACGCCCTGGCCGAGCAGCGTGGCGCGCAGGACGGTGTGCTGGCGCGCGTGGAGCGGAGCCAGGGCGGCCGCCGTGGGGTCCGTGGCGCGGGCGGCCGACGCGGCGAGGCGGTCGCACTCGCGGGTCAGGGCGACGAGCAGCGCCTCCGCGGGCACCGGCCGACGGGTGGGGACGAGCGGCAGCCGCGGGGCGTCGTCCTCGAGCCGGATGCCGCAGCCCGCGACGGGGAGCAGGAGCGCCGACCCGACCCCGGCGAGCAGCAGGCGCCGCCCCGGGCGCCGGGGGTCCTGGTCCGGCACCGCGCCATCATGCCACGGTGCACGAGCGCCCCGGCGGGCCCTAGAGTGGGTGGCCCGGCTCGTGCCGGCACGAGAACTGCACAGGGAGAGGAGCCCGGCGTCATGGCCACCGCGGACCGCGTCCGTCCCGTCCTCGAGGACGGCCTCGAGGGCACCGGTCTCGTCCTCGAGGACGTCACCGTGACCCCTGCGGGGAAGCGCCGGGTGGTCCGGGTCCTCCTCGACCGCGACCTCGGTGCCGTCGACCGCGTCGACGTCCCCACCGAGCCCCTCTCCCTCGACGAGGTGGCCGACGCCACCCGCGCCGTCGGCGACGCCCTCGACGCCGGCGACGTCATGGGCGAGCAGCCGTACACCCTCGAGGTCTCCTCACCGGGGGTGGGCCGCGCGCTGACCCTCCCGCGCCACTGGCAGCGCAACGTCGGCCGGCTCGTCACCGCGCGCACCGCCGACGGCGAGACGACCGGCCGGCTCGTCGCGGCCACGCGCACCACCGCGACCGTGCAGGTCACCGGCACCGCCAAGACCCCCGCCCGCACGGTCGAGCTGGCCTACGCCGACGTCGACCGCGCCACCGTGGAGGTCGAGTTCGCCCGCCACGACGACCCCAAGGAGAGCTGACCCGTGGACATCGACCTCGCCGCCCTGCGTGCGCTGGAGCGTGAGCGCGGCATCTCGCTCGACGTCATCGTGCCGGCGATCGAGCAGGCCCTCCTCCTCGCGTACCAGCGCACCGACGGCCACTACCGCAACGCCCGGGCCGAGCTCGACCGCAGCACCGGCCACGTCGTCATCTGGGCCCGTGAGGAGACCGAGGTGCCGGCGCCCGAGGGTGAGGTCGACGAGGAGGGGAACCCCGCCAAGCCCCGCCGCGAGCTCGGGCCCGAGTTCGACGACACGCCGAGCGGCTTCGGCCGGGTCGCGGCCTCGACCGCGCGCCAGGTCATCGTCCAGCGGATGCGTGACATCGAGGACGACGCCATCCTCGGCGACTTCAAGGGCCGGGAGGGCGACATCGTCGCCGGCGTCGTGCAGCAGAGCCCGAACCCGCAGCACGTGCTCGTCGACTTCGGCACCGTCGAGGGCATCCTCCCGGCCGCCGAGCAGGTCCCGGGCGAGAGCTACCAGCACGGCCAGCGGCTGCGCACCTTCGTCGTGTCGGTCAAGCGCGGGCTGCGCGGTCCGCAGATCGGGCTGTCGCGCACCCACCCCAACCTCGTCCGCAAGCTCTTCGCCCTCGAGGTGCCCGAGATCGCCGACGGCAGCGTCGAGATCGCGGCCCTGGCCCGCGAGGCAGGGCACCGCACGAAGATCGCCGTGCACTCGACCGTGCCGGGGCTCAACGCCAAGGGCGCCTGCATCGGCCCCATGGGCAGCCGGGTGCGCGCGGTCATGGCCGAGCTCCAGGGCGAGAAGATCGACATCGTCGACTGGTCACCCGACGCGTCCGAGTTCATCGCGGCCGCGCTCTCGCCGGCCCGGGTCAGCGCGGTCGACATCGTCGATCCCGCCCTGCGCGCCGCGCGGGTCGTCGTCCCCGACTACCAGCTGTCGCTGGCCATCGGACGAGAGGGCCAGAACGCCCGGCTGGCGGCCAAGCTCACCGGCTGGCGGATCGACATCCGACCCGACACCGAGGCCGCCCCGAGCACGTCCTCCGAGACCGGCGACGCGCCCGGACCCGCGTAGGCGGTAGACTGGTGGGGACCGACCGGACTGGACTCCGGCCAGCGGGGCCCGTGCGCACGTGCATCGGGTGCCGTGGGACGGATAGCCGGTCGGCACTCCTGCGAGTGGTACTCGGGCAGGGGGAGAGCGGCCCCGCCGTCGTCCCCGACCCCGGGCGCCGTCGCCCGGGGCGCGGCGCCTGGCTGCACCCGAGCGTCTCGTGTCTCGACCTCGCCGAACGCCGCCGGGCGTTCGGGCGCGCGCTGCGATCCGCGGCCGCCCCGGACACCAGCGCGGTGCGCGGATGGGTCGAGGACCTCACGCAGGGATCACCGTCAGAGAACGAAGACCGGAAGCGGGTTTAACGCGATGAGCACCCGATGAGTACTCAGCGATGAGCACCCCCCAGCTGTAACGACGGTCCGCGCCGCCCCGGCACGGACCTGGACAGGAGAGATGTGTCTAAAGTCCGTGTGAGCGCACTCGCGAAGGAGCGCGGGGAGACCAGCAAGGTCGTCCTCGAGCGCCTGAACGCGATGGGTGAGTACGTCAAGAGCGCCAGCTCGACGATCGAGGCGCCGGTCGTCCGGCGCTACAACGAGAAGTTCCCGGCCGAGAAGGCCGAGCCCAAGGCGCCGGCCCGCAAGGCCCCGGCGAAGAAGGCCGCGGCCCCGGCCGCCCCCGCGCCGGCGGCCCCGGCGGCCCCGGCGGCCCCGGCAGGGCAGGCTCCGGCGGCGGAGGCTCCGGCCGCGCCCGCGCCGGCCGCTCCGAGTGCACCGGCCGCCGCCGCCCCCGCGGCCCCGGCCCCGTCGGCGCCCGCCCCCGCGGCCCCGGCTCCGGCCGCCCCCGCGCCCGCGGCTCCGGCTCCGGCTGCCCCCGCGGCTCCGGCCGCGGAGACCCCGGCGTCGGCGGCCCCGCAGGCTCCGGCCACCCCGGCGGCCCCCGCCGCCCGTGAGGGTGGCGCGACCCCGGGTCCGCGTCCCGGTGGCCCGCGGCCGTCCGGCCCGCGTCCCGGCAACAACCCGTACGCGCCCAGCCAGGGCATGGGGCGCAGCCGCGAGGCTTCCCCGCGTCCGGGCAACAACCCCTTCGCCCCGAGCCAGGGCATGCCGCGCCCGCAGAGCCGTCCCGGCGGTGCCCGTCCGGGCGGCGCGGCCGGCACCGGCGGTCCCCGTCCCGGTGGGCCGCGCCCGACGCCGGGCATGATGCCCGACCGCAGTGCCGTCGCCCGTCCGGGTGAGCGCCCGGCCCGTGGCGGCGCCCGCGGGGGTCCCGGCGGCGGTGGCGGCCGCGGTCCCGGTGGTGGCGGCTTCGCCGGCCGTCCCGGGGGCCCGGGTGGCCGCGGTGGCCGCGGGAGCACCCAGGGTGCCTTCGGCCGCGGCGGTGGCCGTCCCGGTCGCGCCCGCAAGTCCAAGCGCGCGAAGCGCGCCGAGTTCGAGCAGATGCAGGCGCCGTCGATCGGCGGCGTCAGCGTCCCGCGCGGCGACGGTTCGACGATCGTCCAGATCCGCCAGGGTGCGAGCATCAGCGACTTCGCGGACAAGATCAACGCCAACCCGGCCTCGCTGGTCACCGTGCTGTTCCACCTCGGTGAGATGGCCACGGCGACGCAGAGCCTCGACGAGGACACCTTCAAGGTCCTCGGCACCGAGCTCGGCTACGACATCCGGATGGTCTCCCCGGAGGAGGAGGAGCGCGAGCTCTACGACTCCTTCGACATCGACCTCGAGTTCGGGGTCGACACCGAGGACGAGGACGACCTCGAGGCCCGTCCGCCGGTGGTCACCGTCGTCGGCCACGTCGACCACGGCAAGACGCGCCTCCTCGACGCCATCCGCAACGAGGACGTCGCGGGCGGCGAGGCCGGTGGCATCACCCAGCACATCGGTGCCTACCAGATCCACCGCGAGCACGAGGGCGTCGACCGGGCGATCACCTTCATCGACACCCCGGGTCACGAGGCGTTCACCGCCATGCGTGCCCGTGGCGCGAAGGTCACCGACATCGCCATCCTCGTGGTGGCGGCGGACGACGGCGTCATGCCGCAGACGATCGAGGCGCTCAACCACATGCAGGCGGCCGACGTGCCGATCGTGGTGGCGGTCAACAAGATCGACGTCGAGGGCGCGAACCCGGCGAAGATCCGCCAGCAGCTCACCGAGTACAACCTCGTCGCCGAGGAGTACGGCGGCGAGACGATGTTCGTCGACGTCTCCGCGAAGCAGGGGCAGAACATCGACTCCCTGCTCGAGGCGGTCCTGCTCACCGCGGACGCCGCGCTCGACCTGCGGGCCAACCCGGACCGCGACGCCCGTGGTGTCGCGATCGAGGCCAACCTCGACAAGGGTCGCGGCGCGACGGCCACCGTCCTCATCCAGTCCGGCACGCTGCACGTCGGTGACGCGATCGTCGCGGGCTCGGCCCACGGCCGCGTCCGGGCGATGCTCGACGAGCACGGCGAGAACCTCACCGAGGCCTACCCCTCGCGACCGGTGCAGGTGCTCGGGCTCTCCTCGGTCCCGCGGGCCGGCGACACCTTCGTCGTCGCTCCCGACGACCGCACCGCGCGGCAGATCGCCGAGAAGCGCGAAGCGGCCGACCGTCAGGCGAGCCTGGCCAAGGCCCGCAAGCGCATCTCCCTGGAGGACCTCAACGAGGCCCTCGCCCAGGGGAAGGTCGACACCCTCAACCTCATCCTCAAGGGTGACGTGTCGGGTTCGGTCGAGGCGCTCGAGGACGCTCTGCTCCAGATCGACGTGGGCGACGAGGTCGACCTGCGGATCATCGACCGCGGCGTCGGCGCGATCACGCTGAACAACATCAACCTCGCGATGGCCTCGAACGCCATCATCATCGGCTTCAACGTGCGGGCCGAGGGCCAGAACGCCGAGGTCGCCGAGCGCGAGGGCGTCGAGATCCGCTACTACCCGGTCATCTACCAGGCGATCGAGGAGATCGAGCAGGCCCTCAAGGGGATGCTCAAGCCGGAGTTCGAGGAGGTCGAGCTCGGTTCGGCGGAGATCCGCGAGATCTTCCGCTCGAGCAAGTTCGGCAACATCGCCGGCTCCATCGTCCGCAGCGGCGAGATCAAGCGCGGTTCCCGCGCCCGGATCACCCGCCAGGGCGTCGTCGTCGCCGAGAACATCGAGGTGGCCGGTCTGCGCCGGTTCAAGGACGACGTCACCGAGGTCCGCGAGGGCTTCGAGTGCGGCATCAACCTCGGGTCCTTCAACGACCTGCAGCTCGAGGACCTCATCACCACCTACGAGATGCGCGAGAAGCCGCGCGCCTGAGCGCAGCAACCCGTCGACAGTAGAGAACACGCCGTGTGCCCGACCGGGCACACGGCGTGTTCTCTCCTCTCGACCGGCGGACCGGTGGGGCGGGCCGGTCAGGCGAACATCGCCTGACCGAGCACCTCCCCGGACCGCGCCCCCGGCAGGACCGCGAACACCGCCGACCCGACCGGGACGGTCCACAGGTTGAGCAGGTCCATCTCGGCCAGCCGGCGCTGCACCGGTACGAACTGGCGCACCGGGTCGGCCTGGTAGGCGACGAACACCAGCCCGACGTGGGTCTCGGCGCCGACGCCGTCGTCGTACGAGTACGGCCGCCGGAGGAAGCGCTCGTGCGGTGCCGCCGCGTGGGCGCGGCGCAAGTGCGCGGCGTCGTCGACGACGTGGAAGCCCAGCTCGTCGGTCGCCTCGAGGTCGGCGGGGGTGTCGACCCGGCCGCCGGTCACCGGCGCCCCGGTGTCGAGCCGGCGGCCGATGGCGTTCTCGCGGGAGAGCCGGTCGACCCGGTCCCACGCGTCGAGCCTCATCCCGATCCGCCGCACGACGACCGACGACCCGCCGTGCAGCCACGCCGGCCCGTCGTCGCCGACCCAGAGCAGGTCGGCGTCCAGGCCGGTGACGTCGGGCTGCACGGTGCCGTCGACCTGCCCGAGCAGGTTGCGCATCGGGACGCCCGGACCCTCGAAGGGCTCGCGGAACCCCCGCTGCACCCACCGGACGGCCGCGAGGTCGGCGACCCCCGCGGTCAACCGGCGCTGGGCGTGAGACACGGTCGTCGGGCTCTCGGCGCAGATCTGCAGGAGCAGGTCACCGCCGCTCCACTCCGCGAGCAGCCGGTCGATCTGCGGGAACGCGGGCAGCGGCGCGAGCCACGCCGGCCTCTCGGCCCCGGCGAGCGCCACCACGCGCGGCCCGACCCCGACGGTGACGGTCAGCGATGCCGGGACCGCCGCGAGCTCGGGTTCGAGGTCGGTCAGCGGCCCGCGCCCGGCGGTCAACCGCTCGATGTCGTCGGTCCACACCGTGAGCAGCCGGCGTACCGCGTCGCGGTCGGCTCCGGCGTGCAGGTCGAGGGCGACGAAGGCCGCGTACGGCGGTGGCGCCTCGAGGATGCCGGCCTGGTGCTCTCCCCGGAACGGCCGGGCGCTCGCCCGGGCGCGCTCGAGCCGGAGGTCCGGTGCGGGGGTCGCGCGCTCGCGGGCCACCGCGGCGCCGGCGCCGGTGACGACACCGGCGCCGGCCCCCGCGAGGCCGGTGAGGAGGACGGTTCGGCGGCGAGGCCCGTTCGCCGCCGTCGCCGTCCCGTCCGGGTGCTGGTCCACCCGGGTCACGAGCTCGACGGGGAGGGGTTGTACGTCTCGTTGCCGCCGGAGAACGCCCGCACCGGAACGGTGAAGGTCACCGGGCCCGCCGACGTCGTGAGGGTCACCGGCACCGTGGAGCCGTTCGTCAGGGCCGCGGTGAGCTCCATGAGCATCACGTGGTTGCCGCCCGGCTGCAGGACGAACGTGCCACCGGCCGGGACGACGAAGCCGCCCTTCTTCTCCTGCATCTGCATCGCGCCGGAGGCGGTCTTGACCGTCTCGTGGAGCTGCACCGTCCCGGCCACCGGCGAGGACCCACCGGTGACCGTGATGTCGGACCGGGTCGGGTTGCGCAGGGTGCCGGACATGGCGCTCATCGGCATCGACATGCCTCCCGCCGGGGAGGGGGCGCCCATCCGCGGGGCGTCGACGGACTTGACCCAGCCGTCGTCGATGACGAGGGCGGTGGACGAGGGCGTGCCGGACCCGCCGGACGCGGAGGTGTCGGTGGTGTCGGTGCCGCAGCCGCCGGCCCCGAGGGCCACGGCGGCGAGCACCGTCGTGAGGGCGACCCGACGGGTCGCGGAGATGGTCTGGTGCATGGAGATTGTCTCTTCCTGGCTGGCCGGGCGCGCCGGTGCGCCGCCCGGGAGGGCTCGGGCAGGTCTGCGACGAGCCGGCCGGCGCACCTGGTGCGTGCCGGGCGGCTCGGAGCCGGCCCCGGGGCCGGAAGGCGGCGGGGTGGCTCAGGCGGGCGCGAGCGGCGGTGCGCGACCCCCGAGCGGGCGCGGGGCCGCAGCGGCCGGGCGCAGGAGGACGAGCGGGACCGCGAGCCGCGGCACGAGCACGCGCCGCAGCGGCGCGACGACCCGGGGCAGCAGCCCCGACACGACGTGCCAGAGGGCCGCCTCGGCCCGGGAGAGGACGAGCGTGAGGACCAGGGTGGCGACGACGTGGGCGGTGAGCATCCGGGCGTCGAGATGGGTCATCGGCATCGGCATCGGCATCGACGACGCGGGGCCGAGACCGGTGGGGAGGCCGCCGTGGACGTGGGTCGCGGCGCCGGTGCCACGGCCCGGGGCCATCGCCACGAGCCCGGCGTGCACGGCGACCTGGGCGCCGCCGAGGAGCAGCAGCAGCCGGCCCGCCGAGAGGCGCCGACCGACCACGACCCAGACCACCGGCCCGAGGATCAGGGCGAGGACGACGAAGGCGAGCGGTCCGGGCGGGGACCCGCCACCGACCTGGTGCGCGGCCGCCGTGACCCCGAAGACGGCGAGCAGGGCCAGGGCCGCGCGCACCGCGCGAAGCCCGGGGACCCCTGCCGTGTCCATGGCGAGCATGGTAGTCACCCCGCCGGGTCGGTGTCCGCCGCGCGGGGTCACTAGGGTGGGGTGGCCCCGGACGAGGGGCACCCGTTCCCGCCGAGCACGAGGAGGAGCCGTGGCCGACGAAGCACGCGCCCGCCGGGTCGCCGACCGCATCAAGACGCTGACCGCCGCGAACCTCGAGGCGATCGTCAAGGACCCCGACCTCGGGTTCGTCACCGTGACCGACGTCCGGGTGACCGGCGACCTCCAGCACGCCTCGCTCTTCTACACGGTCTTCGGCGACGAGGAGCAGCGCGAGGCCACCGCCCGCCTCCTCGAGGCGAACAAGGGACGGCTGCGCTCGTTCGTCGGCAAGCAGCTCGGCATCCGGCTCACCCCGACCCTCGAGTGGATCGCCGACGCCATCCCCGAGAACGCCGCGCACCTCGAGGACCTCCTCAAGGAGGCGCGCCAGCGCGACGCCGAGGTGGCCCGCTCGGCGGCCGGCGCCCGGTACGCCGGTGAGCCCGACCCCTACCGCCACGAGCGCGAGGACGAGGACGACGCCGGGGAGCCCGGTGCCGACGGCCGCTGAGCCGACCCCGGACGGCCTGCTCGTCGTCGACAAGCCCGGCGGCTGGACCAGCCACGACGTCGTGGCGCGCGCCCGGCGGCTGTGCGCCACCCGCAAGGTCGGCCACGCCGGCACCCTCGACCCGATGGCCACCGGCGTACTCGTCCTCGGCGTGGGGCGGGCCACGCGGCTGCTCACCTTCCTCGTCGGCGCCGACAAGGACTACACCGCCACCGTGCGCCTCGGCCAGGGCACCCTGACCGACGACGCCGAGGGCGAGGTGACGAGCGCCCCCGGGGCGGTCGGCCTCGAGCGCGCCGCCGTGGAGGCCGCCGTGGCCGGGCTGACCGGCGACCTCGAGCAGGTCCCGAGCGCCGTGAGCGCCATCAAGGTCAAGGGGGAGCGGGCCTACCACCGGGTGCGCGCCGGGGAGGACGTCCAGCTACCCGCCCGCCCGGTCACCGTCTCCCGCTTCGTCATCGGCGCGCTGCGTCCCGTGGAGGTCGACGGCACCCCGGTCCTCGACGTCGACGTCGAGGTGACCGTCTCCTCCGGCACCTACGTGCGCGCGCTGGCCCGCGACCTCGGCACCGCCCTCGGCAGCGCCGGCCACCTCACCGCCCTGCGCCGCACCCGGGTCGGGGGGTTCGGGCTCGACGTCGCCCACCCGCTCGCCGAGCTCGAGGCGCGCCAGGGCGAACCGATGCCGGTCGTCCGGCTCGCCGACGCCGCCCGGGCGGCCTTCCCGGCGCGTTCCCTCGACGTCGCCGAGGCCCGTTCCCTCGGGTACGGGCAGCGCATCGCGTCGGCCCGCCCGGGGCGTCCGGGGCCGGTCGCGGCCTTCGCCCCGGACGGCACGCTCGTCGCGCTGCTCGACGAGGAGCAGGACACCGCGCGGTCCCTCGTCACCTTCGCCCCCGCGAGTTCGTAGAGTGTCACCCGTGCACCGATGGACCGACCCCGCCGCGACGCCCGAGGCCCTGCGCCCCTGCGTCCTCACGCTCGGCAACTTCGACGGCGTGCACCGGGGGCACAAGGCCGTCCTCGGTGCCCTCGTCGAGGCGGGGGCGCGGCTCGGCCTCCCGGCGGTCGCCATCACCTTCGACCCGCACCCGGTCGCGGTGCTCCACCCCGAGCGCGCCCCCGAGCTGATCACCCCCGGCCGGGTCCGTGACGAGCTCGTCGCCGAGACCGGCATCGACGGCCTCCTCGTCCTCGACTTCACGGCCGAGTTCGCCCAGCAGACCCCGGAGGACTTCGTCCGCTCGGTCTTCGTCCGCGGCCTCGACGCGCGCTGCGTCGTCGTCGGGATGGACACCCGCTTCGGCTACCGCAACTCCGGCGACGTCGGCACCCTCGTCGACCTCGGCGAGCAGTTCGGCTTCGAGGTGATCGCCCTCGACGACGTCGGGGACGGCGAGCGCTACTCGTCCACCGTGATCCGCCGCGAGCTGCGCGCCGGCGAGGTGGCCGAGGCGGCCCGCATCCTCGGCCGTCCGCACCGCGTCGTCGGCACCGTCGTCCACGGCAACCACCGCGGCCGCGGCCTCGGGTACCCGACGGCCAACCTGGCCGCCGAGTCGCTCGGCCTCGTGCCGGCCGAGGGGGTCTACGCCGGCTGGCTGACCCGCCTCGGCGTCGCCGACGGCGAGCCCGACCGCACGATGCCGGCCGCGATCAGCGTCGGCACCAACCCGACCTTCGACACGCACGACCGGCTCGCCGTCGAGGCCTACGTCCTCGACCGCGACGACCTCGACCTCTACGACGAGACCGTCATGGTCGAGTTCGTCGAGCACATCCGACCGACGCTGCGCTTCGAGAGCGTCGAGGAGCTCAAGGACGCGATGGCCGGGGACGTCGAGCGGTGCCGCGAGCTGCTCGCCAAGATCGTTCCCGCCTGAGCGGGGGCCCGGTCCGCCGGCCCGGCTCCGGGGCTCTCGGCGGCCTGGCCCGGCACGACGTCGGGCTGTTCGTCGCAGCCGGCGGGGCCTCGGTCGTCGGCGCCCTCCTCGTGTGGTCGGCGACGGTGCGCACGGCCGGGTCGGCCTACCTCGTCCGGCACCTCGTGACGGCGGCGGTCGGGCTGGCGCTCGCCCTCCTCGTGGCCCGGGCCGGCCGCGACCGGGTGCGGGCGGCGGCGCCCTGGGTCTGGGGGCTCGCCGTCGTCCTCCTGCTCCTCGTGCCGACCCCGCTGGGGACGACGGTCAACGGGGCGCGCTCCTGGCTGCCGCTCGGTGCCGGGTTCACCCTCCAGCCCGCCGAGGTCGCCAAGGCCGGGGTGGTCCTCGCCCTCGCCGCCCTGCTCGCGGGTCGGCTCGACCGGGGCGCCGGTCCCGGCCGCCGCGAGGTGCTGCTCGGGCTCGTCGTGGTCGGGGTGCCGACGGCGCTCGTGGTCCTCCAGCCGGACCTCGGCAGCGCCCTCGTGCTCGCGGCGGCCGGTGCGGTCGTCCTCGTCGTCGGCGGGTTGCCGCTGCGCTGGGTCGCGCTGCTCACGGCGGCCGCGGCGGGCCTCGCCGTCGCCGCCTGGACGACGCCGCTGCTCAGCGCCTACCAGCGGGCCCGGCTCACCACGTTCCTCGACCCCGCGGCCGACCCGCAGGGCGCCGGCTACCAGGTGCGGCAGGTGCGGCTGGCCATCGAGGGTGGTGGCCTGTGGGGGCAGGGGTTCATGGCCGGTCCACGCACCCAGGGCGGCTTCGTCCCCTTCCAGCTCAACGACTTCGTCTTCTCGGTCGCGGGGGAGGAGCTGGGCTTCGTCGGGGCGGCCGGGCTCGTCGTGCTCCTCGGCGTGCTCGTCCTGCGGATCCTCGTCGTCGCGGCCCGCGCGGAGGACGCCCTCGGTCGTCTGGTCGGGGTCGGCGTGGCGACGTGGCTCGCCGTGCAGGTCGTGCAGAACGTCGGGATGAACCTCGGCCTGCTGCCGGTCACCGGTCTCCCGCTGCCGTTCGTGTCCTACGGCGGGTCCTCGATGCTCGTCTCGTGGCTCGCCGTCGGTCTCGTCGACGCCGCCCAGGGATCGCGGCGGAGGCCGCCGACGCGCCCGTGACCGGCGGCTCACCGCAACCGTTCCCTCCGGGCATCCCCGTGTGACAGGATTCCCCGACCACGCCGCCGACGCCGAGGACGATGCACGATGCTCCGGGTCACCCCGCAGATCCACACCCCCGCCGACGAGCCCGTCGACCACGCCGTCCTCGACCACCCGGCGCAGAGCGTCGCGCACCTCTTCCGCGACCGCGTCGCGGCCTCGGGCGACCGCCCGGCGTTCCTCCACGCCGTCGTCTCCGACGCGGGCGACCAGTGGGTCACCGTCACCTGGCGCGAGCTCGACGTCGTCGTCCGCGAGCTCGCCGCCGGCCTCATCGCGCTCGGGGTCGAGCCCGAGGACCGCGTCGCCATCGCCTCCGGAACCCGCTACGAGTGGGCGCTCGCCGACCTCGCGAACATGCTGGCCGGCGCCGCGACGACGACCATCTACCCGACGACCATCGCCGACGACGTCGCGTTCATCCTCGCCGACTCGGGGACGCGCGTGGTCTTCGCCGAGAACACCGAGCAGCTCGAGAAGCTGCGCGCGATCCGCGAGCGGATCCCCGCCGTCGGCCGGGTCGTCCTCATGGAGGGCGTCCCCGACGCCGACGACTGGACCCTCACCTTCGACCAGCTGCGCCAGCTCGGCCGCGAGTACCTCGGCGGCGACCCGCAGGCCGTCGACGTCCGGGTCGACGCGATCCGTCCCGACCGGCTCGCGACGATCATCTACACCTCGGGCACGACCGGCCGCCCCAAGGGTGTGCGCCTGCTGCACAGCGCGTGGACCTACGAGGGCGCGGCCACCGACGCCATCAACATCCTCTCCGAGGACGACGTCCAGTACCTCTGGCTGCCGCTCGCCCACGTCTTCGGCAAGAACCTGCTCACCCTGCCGCTGCAGATCGGGTTCGCGACGGCCATCGACGGGCGGATCGACAAGATCGTCGACAACCTCGCCGTCGTGAAGCCGACCTTCATGGGCGCCGCCCCGCGCATCTTCGAGAAGGCCTACGCGCGGATCCAGATGATGATGGCGGCCGAGGGCGGCCTCAAGCTCAAGCTCTTCAGGGCGGCGTCGGAGACCGGCCGGGAGGTGAGCATCCTGCGCGAGCAGGGCAAGGCGCCGGGCGGGATGCTCGCCCGCAAGCACGCCGTCCTGGACAAGCTCGTCGCGAGCAAGATCCGTGAGCGGTTCGGCGGGAACATCCGCTTCTTCATCTCCGGCTCCGCGGCGCTCAACCAGGACGTCGCGCGGTGGTTCGACGCGATGGGGATGCTCATCGCCGAGGGCTACGGGATGACCGAGACCAGCGCGGCCTCGTTCGTCAACCGCACGAAGGCCTACCGGTACGGCACGGTCGGCTGGCCGCTGCCCGGCATCGAGGTGCGGATCGCCGAGGACGGTGAGGTCCTGCTCCGCGGCCCCGGCAACATGCAGGGCTACCACAACAACCCCGACGCGACGGCCGAGACCATCGACGGCGAGGGGTGGCTGCACACCGGCGACATCGGTGAGCTCGACGACCGCGGTTTCCTGCGGATCACCGACCGCAAGAAGGACCTCTTCAAGACCAGCGGTGGCAAGTACGTCGCGCCGGCGGTCATCGAGTCGACCTTCAAGGGCCTGTGCCCGTACGCGAGCCAGCTCGTCGTCCACGGCGCCGACCGAAACTTCGTCTCCGCGCTCATCACCCTCGACCCCGACGCCATCGCCGGCTGGGCCGCGCAGCACGGGATGGCCGGCGCCTCGTACCGCGACGTCGTCACCTCGGACGCCTGCCGCGAGATGGTGCAGGGCTACGTCGACGAGCTGAACGCCGGCCTCAACCGGTGGGAGACGATCAAGAAGTTCACCATCCTCGAGAGCGACCTGACGGTCGAGGACGGCGAGCTGACCCCGAGCCTCAAGCTGAAGCGGAAGGTCGTGGCCGACCGGTACAAGGACGTCCTCGACGCCCACTACACCGGGTCCTGACCCGTCGGGACGCCCGCCGGGCGCTCAGCCGCCGACGAGGGGGACGAACCGGTAGCGGCCGTGCTCGGTGACCGTGACGTCGCCGGGGCCGGCGCCGCGCGCGACCCGGGTCATCAGCCCGGCGACCGGCACGACGAGCACCCCACCGGGCGCCAGCTGCCCGACGAGCGCCCGTGGGAGCCTCGTCGCCATCGCGGAGACGAGGACCCGGTCGAACGGGCCGTCACCGGGCGCCCCGAGCCGCTCGGGGTCGGCCGCGCGGATGGCCGCCCAGGGCACGCCGGCCGTCGCCAGGTGGGCCGTCCCGAGCGCGACCAGCTCGGGGACGCGCTCCAGCCCGAGCACGGTCCCTCCCGGGCCGACGAGCTCGGCGAGCAGGGACGTGGTCCACCCCGACCCCGAGCCGACGTCGAGGACGCGCTGACCCTCCCGGACGTCGAGCAGCCTCAGCATGGCCCGGACCGTGCGCGGCTGGCTGTTGGTCTGGCCGTGCCCGATGTCGAGCGGGCCGTCGGTGGCGGCGGCCGAGCGCAGCCCGGGCGGGAGGAAGCGCTCGCGCGGCTGCGCGGCGAACGCCGCGTCGAGGGCCGCCTCGGGGGTCACGACGCGGGACCCGGGTCAGGCCAGGGCGGCGAGCGCGCTGGAGACGGCGCGGTGGAAGGTCGGGTAGGCGAGCACCTGCTCGCGCAGGACCGCGGTGGGGACCCGGGCGTGGACGGCCGTCGCCAGCATCGAGAGCACCTCGCCGCCGGTCGGGCCGACCGACGTGGCGCCGACGAGGTACCCGGCGTCGGCGTCCTCGACGACCTTGACGACGCCGTCGCCGCCCGGGCCGTGGATCCACCCGCGGGTGCTCTCGGCGAGCGCTGCCGTGCCGACCCGCACGGTGAGCCGGGCGTCGCGGGCCTGCTGCTCGGTCATCCCGACCGACCCGACCTCGGGGTCGGTGAAGGTGACCCGCGGGACGGCGTGGTAGCTCGCCCACGGGCCGTCGGTGCCGGTGAGGTCGCGCACGGCGATGCCCGCCTGGTACATCGACATGTGGGTGAAGGCCCCCTTGCCCGTGATGTCCCCGATGGCCCACAGCCGCTCCCCGGCGCGCATCCGCTCGTCGGTCTCGAGGGAGCGGGCGGACGGGTCGAGGCCGACCGTCTCGAGGCCGATGTCGTGCAGGTTGGGGCGCCGGCCCGCGGCGACGAGCAGCCGGTCGGCGTCGAGGTCGAGGTCGGTGCTGTCGGCGTCGGTGAACGCGACGGTGAACCGGCCGTCGGCGTACGTGACCGAGCGGATCGAGGCGCCGGCGAGCACCTGCACGCCGTCGCGGGCGAACGAGGCCGCGACGACCTCGGAGGCCTCGGGCTCCTCGAGGGCGAGGATGCGCGGCGCCGCCTCGAGCACGCTGACCCGGCTGCCGAAGCGGGCGAAGGCCTGCGCGAGCTCGGCGCCGATGGCCCCGCCGCCGACGACGACGAGCGACGAGGGCGCCTCGGTGGCGCGCAGCACGTCGCGGTTGGTCCAGAACGGCGTGTCGGCGAGCCCCTCGACCGGGGGAGCGGCCGGGGCGGTACCGGTGTTGAGGACGACCCCCACGCGTGCGACGTAGCGCGTCCCGGCGACCTCGACGACGCCCTCGCCGGCCAGCCGCCCGTGCCCGCGGACGAAGGTGACCCCGGCCTTCTCCAGCCGCTCGACGGCGACGGCGTCGTCCCAGTCGTCCGTCGCCTCGTCGCGGATGCGGGTGGCGACGGGGGAGAAGTCGGGTGCGACCGTCGCGCTGCCGGCGAGGTCAGCGACCCGCCGGGCCTCGGCGAGCGCGTCGGCGGCCCGGATGACCATCTTGCTCGGGATGCACCCGTAGTACGGGCACTCACCGCCGACGAGGCGCTCGTCGACGCCGACGACGGTGAGGCCGGCCTTGGCGGCCTCGGTGGCGACGGACTCGCCCCCGGGCCCGAGGCCGAGGACGACGAGGTCGACGTGCTGCTCTTCGCTCATGCGCCGAGCCTGTCATCCACCGGCCCGCACCGACAGCCCGCGGCCCCGGACGTTTTGGGCTCGTGAGAACCGCGACCTACCCTTGGGGGATGTCCGGTGAGTCCCTCTTCCCTGCCCTCGAGCCGCTGCTCGAGCAGGTGAGCAAGCCGATCCAGTACGTCGGCGGCGAGCTGAACTCGACGGTCAAGCCGTGGGAGGTCGGCGGCGACGGCACCGTCCGGTGGGCCCTGATGTACCCCGACGCCTACGAGGTGGGGGTGCCCAACCAGGGCGTCATGATCCTCTACGAAGTGCTCAACGAGCGCCCCGACGCCCTCGCCGAGCGCACGTACGCCGTGTGGCCCGACCTCGAGGCGCTGATGCGCGAGCACGGCGTCCCGCAGTTCACCGTCGACGCCCACCGCGCGGTCGGTGACTTCGACCTCTTCGGGCTGTCGTTCTCGACCGAGCTGGGCTACACGAACATGCTCACCGCCCTCGACCTCGCCGGCATCCCGCTGCACGCGGCCGACCGCGACGACAGCCACCCGGTCGTCGTCGCGGGCGGCCACGCCGCGTTCAACCCCGAGCCGGTCGCCGACTTCGTCGACGCCGCGATCATCGGCGACGGCGAGGAGGCCGTGCTCGTGGTCACCGACATCGTCGGCGCCTGGAAGCGGGAGGGCCGCCCCGGCGGCCGCGAGGAGCTGCTGCTGCGGCTCGCGCGCACCGGCGGCGTCTACGTCCCGGCGTTCTACGACGTCACCTACCTGCCCGACGGCCGCATCCAGCGGGTCGCGCCGAACCGGCCGGGCGTGCCGTGGCGGGTCAGCAAGCACACCGTCATGGACCTCGACGCCTGGCCGTACCCGAAGCAGCCGCTCGTGCCGCTCGCCGAGTCGGTCCACGAGCGGATGTCGGTCGAGATCTTCCGCGGCTGCACCCGCGGCTGCCGCTTCTGCCAGGCCGGGATGATCACCCGCCCGGTCCGCGAGCGCTCGATCACCGGCATCGGCGAGATGGTCGAGCGCGGGCTCGCCGCGACCGGTTTCGAGGAGGTCGGCCTGCTGTCGCTGAGCAGTGCCGACCACTCCGAGATCGCCGACGTCACCAAGGGCCTCGCCGACCGCTACGAGGGCACGAACACCGGTCTCTCGCTGCCCTCGACGCGCGTCGACGCCTTCAACATCGACCTCGCGAACGAGCTGACCCGCAACGGCCGCCGGTCCGGCCTGACCTTCGCCCCCGAGGGCGGCTCCGAGCGCATCCGCAAGGTCATCAACAAGATGGTCAGCGAGGACGACCTCATCCGCACCGTCGCCGCGGCGTACTCCGCGGGCTGGCGGCAGGTGAAGCTCTACTTCATGTGCGGGCTCCCGACCGAGACCGACGAGGACGTCCTCCAGATCGCCGAGCTCGCCAAGCGGGTCATCGAGACCGGTCGGGAGGTCAGCGGGCGCCGGGACATCCGCTGCACCGTCTCGATCGGCGGGTTCGTACCCAAGCCGCACACCCCGTTCCAGTGGGCCGCGCAGCTCGGCGCCGACGAGACCGACGCCCGGCTCGACAAGCTGCGCGAGGCCATCCGCTCGGACAAGCGCTACGGCCGCTCGATCGGGTTCCGCTACCACGACGGCAAGCCCGGCATCGTCGAGGGCCTGCTCTCGCGCGGCGACCGCCGGGTCGGCCGGGTCATCGAGGCCGTGTGGCGCGACGGCGGCCGGTTCGACGGCTGGTCCGAGCACTTCTCGTATGAGCGCTGGATGGCCGCCGCCGCGGCCGAGCTCGGCGCCCAGGGCGTCGGCCTCGCCTGGTACACGACCCGCGAGCGCGAGGAGTCGGAGGTCCTGCCCTGGGACCACCTCGACTCCGGCCTCGACAAGGAGTGGCTCTGGCAGGACTGGCTCGACGCGCTCGACGAGACCGAGGTCGAGGACTGCCGCTGGACCCCGTGCTTCGACTGCGGCGTCTGCCCGCAGATGGGCACCGAGATCGAGATCGGCCCGACGGGCAAGACGCTCCTGCCGCTGACCGTCCTCGGCGCCGGCCGGGAGCGGATGACGGCGACACCGTGAGCGCGGGGGACGTCTGGGTCGAGGACGTCCCCGGGCGTGGCGGCGTGCTCGCCGACCTGGCCATCGGGTCGGTCCTCGGTGTGCTCGCAGTCCTCATCGGCTCGGCCCAGTCCGGCTGGTCGATGGCGGCCGCCGTCCTCCTCGGGGCCGCGCTCGTCGTGCGCCGGCTGTGGTGGTGGGCCGCCGTCGCGCTGTCCGCGGTCGCGGCGCTGGTCCAGGTGGTCGTCGGCGACGTCAACGTCCTCGCTGACCTCGCCTACGCCCCGGTGGCCTTCGTCCTCGGCACGCACCCGGCGCGGGAGGTCCGGCGCCTCGGGCTCGCCGGCGCTGTCCTCGGCGTCGTCGGGGCGGGGGCCTGGGCGGCGACGCACACCGCCCGCACCTCGGGCACCGGCTCGCCCGCGCTCTCGGGGGCCGCGATGGCCACCGCCGCCGCGGTCGTCCTCCTCGGGGGCTGGCTCGGCGGGTACGTCCGGTGGCAGCGTCGTGAGGGCCTGCGCGCCCGGGTCGAGGCGAGCCTGCGCGCCGCCGAGGAGCGCCGGCTGCGCGACCTCGTCGCCCTCGAGCAGGAGCGGGTGCGCATCGCGACCGACATGCACGACGTCGTCGCCCACTCGTGGGCCGTCGTCGCGGCCCAGGCCGACGGCGCCCGCTACACCCTGCGCGGCGACCCGGACCGCGCGGAGGACGCGCTCGCGGTGATCGGCGAGACCGCCCGCTCCGCGATGGACGACGTCCGCGGCCTGCTGACCCGCCTGCGGGCCCCCGAGGTCGTGGAGCCGCCCGAGCTCGACCTGCACCGGCCCGAGGCGCTGCTCGAGCGGATGCGCGCGTCGGGGATGACCCTCGACCTGGAGCGCACCGGCGACCCCGGGCCGCGCCCGGACGTCGCGACGGCGGCGCTCGCCGAGGCCCTGACGAACGCCCTGAAGCACGGTGACCTCGCGGCGCCGGTGCGCGTCGCGGAGGACCGGGGCGCGGGCTACCGGCTGCTCGTCGCCAACGCGGTCTCGCGGCCCGGGCCACCCGGCAGCGGGCACGGGCTGCGCGGGCTGCGCGAGCGCGTCGAGGCCGCCGGCGGCCGGGTGGTCGCCGGACCCGAGGACGACGGGCGCACCTGGGTGGTCCGCGTCGAGCTGCCCGAGCCGGAGGAGACCCGATGAGCACCCGCGTCGCCCTCGTCGACGACCAGCACCTGTTCCGCGCCGGCATCGCCATGGTCATCGGGTCCCAGCCCGACCTCGAGGTGGTCGGCGAGGCCGAGGACGGGGACGAGGTGCTGGACCTCGTCGAGCGCACCTCGCCCGACGTCGTCGTCATGGACGTGAGGATGCCGCGGGTCGACGGCGTCGCCGCGACGGCCGCCCTCCGCGACGCGCTCGGGGAGGACGCACCACGGGTCCTCGTGCTCACGACGTTCGACCTCGACGAGGCGGCCCTGTCGGCCATCGAGGCGGGGGCCTCCGGGTTCGTCCTCAAGTCCGCCGACCCCGAGCTGCTCCTCGCGTCGCTGCGAGCCGTCGCGGCCGGCACCCAGGTCGTCGCGGCCGGGGCCACCCGGGCCCTCGTCGAACGCTTCCGGTCTCGCGGTCGTCGCTCTCCCGGGCCGGAGTACGAGTCGCTCACGCCGCGGGAGCGGGAGATCCTGCGGCGGGCCGCGCAGGGACTGTCCAACGCCGAGATCGCGGCGGCCGAGCACCTCGCCGAGGGCACCGTGAAGACGCACGTCTCCCGGGTGCTCGGCAAGCTGGGCCTGCGCGACCGCGTGCAGCTCGTCGTCTACGCCTACGAGCACGACCTGGTCTGAGCGGGGGAGCCGGCGTACCCCTCGAGAGGTACCCGGGTCACGACCTGCGGCAGACGCGCCGGGGCGGGTGTCCTCCGTAGCGTCGAGGGCATGCCCACCACGCCGCACCAGCACCCGTCACCCGCCCCCGACCGTCCTCTCGCCGCCCGCCCCGACGCCGTCATCGCCTTCCGGGGCGTGACCCGCGACTACGGGGAGGGGACCGGGCTCGTCCGCGCTCTCGACGCCGTGACCGTCGACGTCGAGCCCGGCCGGTTCACCGCCGTCATGGGCCCGTCCGGCTCGGGCAAGTCCACCTTCATGAACGTGGCGGCCGGGCTGGACGACCCGACCGGCGGGCAGGTGTGGCTCGCCGGCCGGCCGCTGCACGCCCTCGACGACGACGGGCGCACCCTCGTGCGCCGCGACCAGGTCGGGTTCGTCTTCCAGGCCTTCAACCTCGTGCCCACCCTCACGGCGCGCGAGAACGTCCTGCTGCCGTTCGAGCTCGCCGGCCGGCGGGTGACCCCCGAGGTCCGCGAGCGGGTCGAGGGGCTGCTGACGAGCCTCGGGCTGCTCGACCGTGCGGAGCACCTGCCCTCGGCGCTGTCCGGGGGCCAGCAGCAGCGGGTGGCCATCGCGCGGGCCCTCGCGAGCGAACCGCAGGTCGTCATCGCCGACGAGCCGACCGGCAACCTCGACACGCGGTCCTCGCGCGAGGTGCTCGCCCTGCTGCGCGCCGCCGTCGACGACTACGGCCAGACCATCCTCATGGTCACCCACGACCCGGTCGCGGCCTCGCACGCCGACCGCATCCTCGTCCTCGCCGACGGGCGGGTCGTCGCCGACCACGCCCGGCTCGGGCCGGCCGAGATCGCCGACCTGCTCGTCACGCTCGAGGTCGGTGCGGCGTGAGGCGCGACCTCGTCCTCGGCGGCTGGCGCGACCTCGGCACGGTCGGCCTCGTCGCCGGCCTCTGCGGCGCCTACGCGGCGGTCCTCGTGACGGCGAGCAGCCTCCTCCAGGCGCTCGCCGACGCGAGCGGGGGAGGCGCGGCCGGGGTGCTCCTCGCCGTCGTCGCGACGGTGTTCGTCCTCGTCGCCGTCTACGTCTCGGCGGTCGTCATCGTCAACACGGTCGACACCGTCGTCGCCGGCCGGCTGCGGCAGGTCGCGCTGCTGCGCCTGCTCGGCGCTCGCGGCCGGGCCCTGAGGGGGTCGGTGATGCGGGCGTCCGGGGTCGTCGGGACCGTGGGGGCGGCCCTCGGCGCGGTCGTCGGGGTGGCCGCGACGGACGCGTTCCGCGTCGTCCTCGTCGCCCGCGGCACGCTGCCGCGGGCGGCCTACCCGGTGACCAGCGTGTGGGTCCTCGCGCCGGTCGCGGTCGTCGGGGTGACGGCCCTCCTGGCCGGCTGGGTCGGGTCGCGCGGGGTGCTGCGGGTCTCGCCGGCCCAGGCCATGGCGAGCGCGGAGGCGGCCGCGCCGCCCACCACCGTGAGCGGCCGGTGGCGGCTGCTCGTGGCCGCGCTCCTCGGGGCGGGCGGCGCCCTCCTCCTCGTGCTCTCCGCGGCCGTCGCCGAGGGGGGCAGCGCGGCGGGCTTCCTGCTCGCCTTCGCCGGGTCGGCCTCGGGCGGTACCGGGTTGCTCGTGGGCGCGCGCTTCGTCATCCCCGCCCTCGTGGTCGCCGCCGGCCGCGTCCTCGGCGGCTCGCCGCCCAGCCGCATCGCCCGCCGCACCGCGGTCGCCGACCGGCTGCGCACCACCCGCTCGACGATGGGGCTGGTCATCGGCGTCACCCTCGTGACCACCTTCGCCTCCGGGATGCGGGCGCTGCAGACGGCGGTCCACTCGTGGAGCGACCTCGGCGCCGGGCAGCGCGCCCAGGCGGAGGCGGTGCTCACGACGACGACGGTCATCCTCGTCGCCATCGTCGTCATCTCCTCGGTCATCTCGGCCGTCGGCTTCGTCAGCACGATGTCGCTCACCGTCATCCAGCGGCGCCGCGAGATCGGCCTGCTCCGGGCGCTCGGCTTCACCGCCCGCCAGGTCCGCTCGATGGTCGCGCGGGAGTCGGCTGCGCTGGCCGGCACGGCGGTCGCGTTCGGGCTCGTCCTCGGGGTGCTGTTCGGGTCGCTCGGCGCGCAGTCGCTCGTCGGCGGGCAGACCGACGGCTTCGTCTGGGGGCTGCCCTGGCCGGTGCTCGGCGCGGTCGCCGCCGCCGCCCTCGGTCTCGTCCTCGTCGCCGCGCTGCCGCCGTCGCGGCGGGCCGTCTCGGTCGCACCGGTCGAGGCGCTGCGGGTCGAGCGCTGAGGGGGCTCCCGCGCGGGAGGTGGCGTCGGTCGCGTCCTCCCGCGCGGGCCGCCGGCACGGTGCCACGATGGTCCCGTGGGCAGGCCGAGCACGAGCAGCCGCCGCCGGACCCTGCTCGCCGGAACGGACTCCGGACGCGACGCACTGCGCCGGATCGCGGTGGCGCTCACCGCGCTCGCCGCGGTCACGGTCGTCGGGACGGTCGGCTACACGGCCCTCGGGTTCCCCGTCCTCGACGCGCTCTACCAGACCGTCACCACGGTGGCCACGGTCGGCTTCCGCGAGGTGCGCCCCCTCGGTCCGGCCGGCCAGTCCTTCACCATCGTCCTCATCGTCCTCGGCGTGGGGACGGTCCTTTACAACCTCGGAGTCCTCCTCGAGGCCGTCACCGAGGGTCACCTGCGAGCACACCTGCGGAGGCGCCGGATGGAACACGACATCGACCGGCTGCGCGACCACGTCATCGTCTGCGGCTTCGGCCGGGTCGGGCGCTCGGCGACCCGGTACCTCCACGACCGCGGGCACAGGGTCGTCGTCGTCGACACCGACGAGACCCGGCTCGCCGGGCTCACCGAGCCGTTCGTCCACGGCGACGCCGCCAACGACGACGTCCTGCGGGCGGCCGGGATCGAGCGGGCCCGGGCCCTCGTCTGCGCGCTCGACACCGACGCCGACACGACGTACGCGACCCTCTCGGCCCGCGCGCTGCGCCCCGACCTCGTGATCATCAGCCGCGCACGCACGCTGGGCTCCAAGGAGAAGCTCGTGCTCGCCGGTGCCACGCGGGCGGTCAACCCGCAGCTCATCGGCGGCCGGCGGATGGCCTCCTTCGCCCTGCACGCCGACGTCGCCGAGTTCCTCGACGAGGTGATGCACGACGACGACCTCGACGTGCGGATCGAGCAGGTGCGCCTCGCGGAGTCGGACGCCGTCGTCGGGCGCACCCTCGGGGAGGCCGACGTGCCCGGCAGCTGCGGGTGCCAGCTCCTCGCCGTCCGCGCTCCGCGCAAGGGCCCGTTCACGCCGTCGCCCCCGGCCGACCGGGTGCTCGAGGCCGGCGCCACCCTCATCGTGTTCGGCACGCCCGAGCAGGTGGGCCGGCTGCGCACGCTCGTGGCCACCGGGCGGGCGGTGCCGGCACCGCGCCGGCCCCCGGCCTCCTAGGGTGCGGGGATGACCCCGCCGTACCGCGTCGAGCGCCTCGACCCGCGACGCTCCCGGGACCTCGCCGACCTCGCCGGGATGCGCGCCGCCTGGGCGGGCGAGCAGTCCGACGCCACCGAGGAGGGGTTCGCCGCCCGGCTCGGTGCCTGGTGGGAGGCGCAGGGCGGGGTCCGGCACGCGTGGGTCGTGCGGGACGCCGGTGGCGGCGCGGTCGGCATGGCCAACTGCCAGGTGTTCGACCGGATGCCGCGCCCGGGCCGCCCCGACCGCCGCTGGGCGTACGTCGCCAACGTCTGGACCGCGCCGGCCCACCGTCGGCGCGGGGTCGGCCGGCTGCTCATGACCGAGCTCCTCGCCTGGTGCCGCGAGCAGGGGCTGGTCCGGGTCGTCCTCAACCCCAGCGAGGTCTCCCTCCCGCTCTACCGGTCGGTCGGCTTCCGGCCGGCGGACGACCTGATGCGCCTCGACCTCTGACCCGTTCCTCCCGGTGGCTGCCGCGCAGCCGCGCGGCTGGGAGGATGTCGTCCGTGGACCCGCGCCCGCCGACGCAGATCACCCTCCGCTTCCTCGCCGCCCCCACCGACGCCGGGCACTCCGGCTCGGTCTCCGCGGGCCGGGTGCTCGAGTGGATCGACAAGGCGGGGTACGCGGCCGCCGCCGGCTGGAGCGGCACCTACTGCGTCACCGCGTACGTCGGCAACGTCCGCTTCACCCGGCCGGTCGAGGTCGGCGACCTCGTCGAGGTGACGGCCACCGTCGTGCACACCGGCCGCACCTCGATGCACATCACCGTCGACGTCGCGTCCGGGGCGCCGCGCACCCGCTCGCTCGAGCCCGCGACCCGGTGCCTCATCGTCTTCGTCGCCGTCGACGCCGAGGGACGCTCGACACCCGTCCCCGAGCTCGTGCCGGCGACATTGGGGGAGGAGCTCCAGCAGCGGTGGGCGGTGCGCCGGGCCGAGCTGCGGGCCGAGGTGGAGGCGGCGATGGCCGGCCAGGTGTACTCGGACGCCGGGACCGCCCCGCGGATGACGATGCGCTTCCTCGCCGCGCCGACCGACGTCAACTGGGGCGGGAAGGTGCACGGCGGCGTCGTCATGCGCTGGATCGATGAGGCGGCGCACGTCCTGGCCACCCGGTGGACCGGCAGCGCGGACAACGTCGCCATCTTCACCGGCGGGGTGCGGTTCTACCGGCCGCTGCGGATCGGCCACCTCGTCGAGGTCGAGGCCCGCCTCCTGCACACCGGGCGCACCTCGATGCACGTCGGGGTCCACGTGCGCTCCGGCGACCCGGCCGCGGGGGAGGGCGAGCTCGCCCTGACGACATACTGCCGCACCGTCTTCGTCGGGCTCGACGAGGCGCGACGGGCGGTCCCGACCCCGACGTGGACACCGGTCAGCGAGGAGGACCGGGCCCTCGACGCCCACGCCCTCGAGCTCGTCGCCATCCGCGAGCGCTTCGGCGACTGACCCGGGGCAGCAGCCTCTCGTGAGTCGCACGGCGTCGTGCCGTTGACGATAGTGTGTGTCACACACTATCGTGTCGGCATGACCCCAGCCGATGAGTCCGTCCTCGCCGGGCACCTCCAGGAGCTGCGCCGCGGCACCGTCGTCGTCGCGGCCCTGGCCAGCCTGCGGACCCCCGGCTACGGCTACGCCCTGCTCGAGTCCCTCGGGCGGGCGGGGTTCGAGGTCGACGCCAACACGCTCTACCCGCTCCTGCGGCGCCTCGAGAAGCAGGGCCTGCTCACCGCCGAGTGGAACACCGACGAGTCGCGGCCCCGCAAGTTCTACCGGACCAGCACGGCCGGGGAGGACGTGCTCGCCGCCCTGCGCACCGACTGGCGCTCCCTCGACGCCGCCATCACCGACCTCGCCTGACCGACCGAGAGGACGACCACCATGACCACCCTGACCGACCGCTACGTCGCCGCCACCGTCCGCGAGCTCGCGGAGGACCAGCGCGACGACGTCGACCGCGAGCTGCGCGGCACCATCGAGGACATGGTCGAGGCGCGCCTCGGCGAGGGCTCGGCCGGCAGCCGCGAGGACGCCGAGCGCGAGGTGCTCGTCGAGCTCGGCGACCCGATCCGCCTCGCCGCCGGGTACTCCGGCCGCCCCCTGCACCTCATCGGACCGGCCCTCTACCCCGAGTGGCGGCGCCTCGTGACCCTGCTCGTGACGATCGTGTCGCCCATCGCCGCGGTGGGCACGCTCGTCGTGCGCCTGTTCACCGACGACGTCGCGCGCGACGGCGTGGGCCCGGCCTTCGGCGGCGCCGCGGTCGCCGGCCTCACGACGGCACTGCACGTCCTCTTCTGGACCACGCTGGTGTACGCGATCCTCGAGCGCACGCAGCCCGGGAGGGGCGTCCTCGGGTGGACGCCCGACCAGCTGCCCGAGTCGCCGGACGGCCGTCGGTGGGTCTCCCGCGGCGAGACGGTCATGGCCCTCGTCGCGCTCGTCGTCCTCGCGCTGGCGCTCGTCTGGCAGCAGGTGAGCTCGCCGGTGCGGCTCGACGGCGAGGCGGTGCCCGTCCTCGACCCCGCCCTGTGGTCGGGCTGGATCCCCCTGCTCCTCGCCCTCCTCGCGGCGCACGCGGTCCTCGTCGTCGTGGCCTACCGGGCCCGCCGCTGGACCTGGCCGACGGTCGCGCTCGGCGCGGTGCTCGACGTCGCCGTCGCGGGCGTGCTCGTCTGGCTGCTCCAGACCGAGCGCTTCTTCGACCCCGGGTTCGTCGCCGCGCTCGTCGGCGGCGGCTGGGAGACCGCCGCGCGCGACCTGCGCCTCGCCCTCGTCCTGGGCGTCGTGGTCGTCACGGCGTGGGACCAGGTGGAGACGGTCCGGCGGATGCGGGCCCGCTGACCAGCGCAAACCGTGACATCCGTCAGGGCCCGGGGGGCCGGGCCGGGGTGAGGCTTCCCTCGCGGAGCCACCGCTCCGCGACCGTTTCCCCCAGGAGGTTCTCCGTGACAGGAACGTCTCGAGGCACGGTGGCGCTGGTCGGCGCCGTCGTGCTCGCCGCGACCTCGGCCACCGCGGCCGTGGCAGCACCCCACGGCTCCGGCCGGCACCAGGTGAGCAAGGCGCCCGCATGGGTCTCGCACGCCCGCGCCGCCCGGACGGCCGCCCCGGCCGCCGCGCACGCCAAGATCTGGCTCACCCCGCGCGACACCGCCGGGCTCACCGCCCTCGCCACCGCCGTCTCGACGCCGCACTCGTCGTCGTACGGCCACTACCTCAGCGACGCCCAGTACCGCTCCCGCTTCGCCCCGACCGCCGCGAGCGTCGCGGCGGTCCGCTCGTGGGCGAAGGGCGCCGGCCTGCGGATCGACGCCGTCGGTGCGGACAACCACTTCGTCTCGGTCTCCGGCAGCGCGTCCGCGGTGTCGCAGGCGTTCACCGCCGGGCTGCAGACCTTCAGCGTCGACGGGCACACCGGCACGGCGCCGACCACCGCGGTCACCGTGCCCGACAGCCTCGCCGGGCAGGTCCTCGCGGTCACCGGGCTCGACACCGTGACGCACTGGACCGCGCCGAACCTCCAGAAGGACAAGGGAACCCCGTCCGCCGACGCCGGCACCTCGCCGAGCGACCTCGGCCCGCCCCCGGGCTTCGTCAACGCGACGCCCTGCTCCTCGTACTACGGGCAGAAGGTCGACAAGACCGACCCCGCGTTCGAGGGGAAGCACCTCCCGTACGCGGTCTGCGGCTACGTGCCCTCGCAGCTGCGCTCCACCTACGGCGTCAGCACCTCGCGGCGCACGGGGCGGGGCCAGACGGTCGCCATCACCGACGCCTTCGCGGCGCCGACCATCGAGAAGGACGCGAACACCTACGCCGTCGGGCACGGTGACCGGCCCTTCCGCCGCGGCCAGCTGACCCAGTCCAACGACACGAACTACGACCCGGCCAAGGTCGACGAGTGCGGTGGCAACGGCTGGTTCGGCGAGGAGTCCCTCGACGTCGAGGCCGTCCACGGGATGGCGCCCGACGCGGGCGTCGCGTACTACGGCGCGGCCAGCTGCTACGACGACGACCTGCTCGCCTCGCTCGCGCGGGCCGTCTCGGACAACCGCGCGTCGGCGATCTCCAACTCCTGGGGCGAGCCGACCTACGTGACGGTCGACGGCACGGTCTACCCGACGATCGACCAGACGCTCGTCGACGCCTACGAGTCGGTCTTCCTCCAGGGCGCGGTGCAGGGCATCGGGTTCTACTACTCCTCGGGCGACGACGGCGACGAGGGCGCGAACACCGGTGTGGTCTCGCCCGACTGGCCGGCGGCCGACCCCTGGGTCACCGCCGTCGGTGGCACCGCGCTCGCGGTCGACAAGCACGGCCGGCGCCAGTTCGAGACCGGCTGGGGCACCGAGCGCTACTCGCTGACGAACGGCGCGTGGACCTCGGACGGCTTCCTCTACGGGGCCGGCGGTGGCTGCAGCGACATCTTCGCCAAGCCGGCCTACCAGCGGCTCGCCCGCACCGGGTGCGACAAGCGGGCCGTGCCCGACGTCGCGATGGACGCCGACCCGACGACCGGCATGCTCGTCGGTGAGACGCAGGTGTTCGACCTGCCGACGAAGTTCGGCCAGGGGACCCGCTACGGCGAGTACCGCATCGGCGGCACGAGCCTCGCGGCGCCGCTGTTCGCCGGCGTCCAGGCCGACGCGCAGCAGGGTCGGCGGCGGATCGGCTTCGCCGACCCGCTGATCTACCTCCTCGGTGCGTTCGGTGTCTTCCACGACGTCCGGCCCGAGGGCGACCCGGGCAACATCCGCGTCGACTACGTCAACGGCCTCAACGCCGACGACGGGCTGCGCTCGACGGTCCGCACCTTCGACGAGGACTCGAGCCTGACCACCGGTCGCGGCTGGGACGACGTCACCGGGGTCGGCACGCCCACGGCGGCCTACCTGTGGGCGGCCTCCCGGCTCTGACCGGAGCCACCCACGCGCGGGGCCCGGCCGCCACGGCGGCCGGGCCCCGTCGCGTCAGGCGTACAGCGCGCCGACGACCTCGCGGAAGGCCTCGGTGTGCCGGTCGACGTCCTCGCGGGTGGTGTCGGGGCACATGAGCGCCATGTTGTGGAACGGCGTCATGAGGATGCCGCGGTTCACCATCGCCAGGTGCAGGTAGGCGTCGAGGTCGTCGTCGTGGGCCGCGGCCGACTCCTCGCCGCTGCGGGGCGCCGGCCGGGCGAACCGGTACTCCGAGCGGGCGCCGAGCCGGCTGACCGACCACGGCACGTCGTACTCGTCGAGGACGCCCTGCACTCCCTCTGTGAAGGCCTCGGCCAGCGAGCTCATGCGCGCGAACGCGTCCTCGGTGAGCACCTCGCCGAGGGTGGCCCGCATCGCCGCCGTCGAGAGCGCGTTGCCGGCGAGCGTCCCGCCGACCCCGCCGACGTCGATGATGTCCGCCTCGCCCGTCTCGGTGTGCCGGGTCACGGCTGCCGCCACCTCCGCGGTGATGCCGTACGCCCCGCACGGGATGCCGCCGCCGATCGACTTGCCGATGACGAAGAGGTCGGGCTCCAGGCCCCACGCGCGGGTCGCGCCACCCCAGCCGGCCGAGAAGGTGTGCGTCTCGTCGATCATCAGCAGCGCGCCGTACCGCGTGGCCAGCTCGCGCAGCCCCTCGAGGAACCCGGGCTCGGGCAGGACGATGCCGATGTTGGTCAGTGCCGGCTCGGTGAGGATGGCGGCGACGTCGCCGTGCGCCAGCTGGCGCTCGACCGAGGCGAGGTCGTTCCACGTCGCCGCCCGGGTGGTGAGGTCGAGCGGGACCGGGGGAGCGACGTTGCCGGGGCGCGAGAGCGTCGTCCCGTCCGGCCCGGGGACGGCGAAGGTCTCGTCGACCGAGCCGTGGTAGCAGTAGCCGAAGACGAGGATCTTCGAGCGGCCGGTCGCCAGCCGGGCCAGCCGCACGGCCCACCGGTTCGCGTCGGTCGCCGACAGGGTGAAGCTCCACAGCGGCATCCCGAACCGCCGGGTCAGCTCCTCGCCCACCCACTGGGCGTCCTCGCTGGGCAGCATCGTCGTGATGCCGCCCAGCTCGCCCATCCGCCGGGAGACGGCGGCCGTCGTCGGTGCCGGCGAGTGGCCGGCCATCGCGCCGGTGTCGCCGAGGGCGAAGTCGACGTAGGTGTGGCCGTCGACGTCGGTGACCCGGTTGCCGCGGGCGCGGTCGAGGTAGAGGGGGAAGCCGCCGCTCCACTTGTTCATCCACGTCATCGGCACTCGGCCGAAGAGGTTGCTCCCGGCCTCGAAGAAGGCCCGGCTGCGCGGGTGCTCGGCGGTGTAGCGCTCCTGCTCGGCGGCGAGGAGGCGGGCCAGACGGTCGCGGTCGGTGCTCGGCATGCTCGCACCCTAGTGCTGCGGATGGAGTGTCGGAAGGGTCCGTTCGCGACGCGATCCGTCCCGCATCGACCGCGCGAGCCGCGAGATCGGTGGGTCGGGTCCGGGTCGGTGCGTCCTGGGACGATCGCCCCGACGCCGTGCCTCACGGGGGCCGGACCGGGGTGGGCCACCCGCGATTCGGCGCCCGGTCCGCGCGCTCATAGGCTGGTGCGCCATGGCCCGCCAGCGCACCCCCGACGGCCCCCCGCCGCCCCCGGCGGTGCAGAAGCTCCGCATCCGCTACGCCAAGCGCGGCCGGCTGCGGTTCTCCTCGACCCGTGACTTCTCCCGGGCCCTCGAGCGCGCCCTGCGCCGGGCCGGGGTGCCGATGGCCTTCTCGGCCGGCTTCCACCCGCACCCGCTCATCTCCTACGCGAACGCCGCCCCGACCGGCACGGCGAGCGAGGCCGAGTACTTCGAGATCCGGGTCACCGAACGGGTCGACCCCGAGGCGGTGCGCGAGGCCCTCGACGAGGCCCTGCCCCGGGGGCTCGACGTCGTCGAGGTCGTCGAGGCCGGCCCGGGCGCCCTCGCCGACCGGCTCGAGGCCAGCGAGTGGGAGCTCCGGCTGCGGGGGAGCACCCCCGAGGACCTGGCCCCCGTCGTCGCCGGGTACCTCGCCGCCTCGCGGGCCGAGGCGACCCGCACCTTCAAGTCCGGGCCCCGCACCTTCGACACGCGCGAGGCGGTGACCGACCTGCGGGTCGCGGGGGTCGACGAGGCCGGGTGTGCGATACTGCGGATGGTCGTACGGCACACCACACCGTCCGTGCGCCCCGACGACATCCTGACCGCACTCCACGCAGTCACGGGGTTCGTGCCACCGGTTCCACCCCTGGTGACCCGACTGGCGCAGGGCCCCCTGCGCGAGGACCGTGCCGGGGTGGCCGATCCACTGGCCGCCGACCGGGAGGCCGTCGGCCCCGAGGGGTGACGCGCCGCCCGCGCGAGCCGTTCGGGGCAGCTGCCGACTTCCGTGCGGGCCCTCCGGTCCACACGATTGCGACCGCACCGCGCGGTCGGTGCGGGAGGCGCCCCCGGGCGTCCCCGGTGTGGGCACCGGCCGGCGGGCGACGAAAGGGGCCGACATGGCCACCGAGAACGACCCGACCACCCCCGAGGCCGCCGAACCGGCCACCCTCCCCGTCGAGCCGGCGCCGGGCAGCGGGGACGACACGTCCAGCGCCACCGCGGCCGCGACGAAGCCGGCCCGCAAGCGCGCCACCCGCAAGAAGGCCACGCCCGCCGCCGAGCCGGCTGCAGAGCCGGCTGCAGAGCCGGCCACCGACCCCGCCGCCGACAGCGAGGCTCCCGCGGAGACCGGGGCCGAGGAGGCGCCGAAGAAGCCGGCCCGCAAGAGGGCCGCGGCGAAGACGACGAAGAAGAAGAAGTCGGCGGTGGCCGAGCCGGTCGCGCCCGAGCCCGCCACCGGGACCCCGGCCGACGAGGACGAGGACGAAACGACGTCGGAGGCCGCAGGTCCCGCGTTCGGCGTCCTCTTCCAGGCCCCCGAGCCCACCGTCGTCCCGCGCCGCCGCCGGGCCACGTCGCCCGCCCAGAAGCCGGCCGAGGCCCCCGCCGGCGAGGCCGAGCAGGTCGCCACCGAGACCTCCGACGACACGCCCACCGACCCCGCCACCGAGGACGGCGAGGCGGCCGAGGGCGAGGGCGGCTCCCGCAGCCGCCGCCGACGGGGCGGTCGCGGCCGCCGTGGCCGCGGCAAGGGCGAGGACGAGCAGGGCGGGGAGTCGTCCGACCAGGCCGAGGGCGGCGCCGAGGCCGAGGAGAAGCCCGAGGACCGCACCGAGGGCGGTGACGGGGAGTCCGGCTCGAGCCGGCGTCGGCGTCGCCGTCGGCGCAGCGGGTCCGGCGGCGAGGGCGACGACCCGCCCGGCACCGTGACCAAGGTGCGCGAGCCCCGCGCGGACCGCGACGAGCCGACCGCCGTCAAGGGCTCGACCCGCCTCGAGGCCAAGAAGCAGCGCCGCCGCGAGGGCCGCGAGGCCGGGCGCCGCCGCACGATCATCACCGAGGCCGAGTTCCTCGCCCGTCGCGAGAGCGTCGAGCGGACGATGGTGGTCCGGGGCCGCGACGGCCGCACCCAGATCGGCGTCCTCGAGGACGGCGTGCTCGTCGAGCACTACGTCTCCCGCGAGACGACCGCCTCGATGGCCGGCAACGTCTACCTCGGCCGGGTCCAGAACGTCCTGCCCTCGATGGAGGCGGCGTTCGTCGACATCGGCAAGGGCCGCAACGCGGTCCTCTACGCCGGCGAGGTCAACTGGGACGCTGCCGGCCTCGAGGTCAACCAGGCCAAGCGCATCGAGAACGCGCTGACCAGCGGGGACACCGTCCTCGTCCAGGTGACCAAGGACCCCATCGGGCACAAGGGCGCCCGACTCACCTCGCAGATCAGCCTGCCGGGCCGCTACGTCGTCTACGTGCCCGAGGGCTCGATGACCGGCATCTCCCGCAAGCTCCCCGACACCGAGCGCGCCCGGCTCAAGGGCATCCTCAAGGAGGTCGTCCCGGACGGCGCCGGCGTCATCGTCCGCACGGCGGCTGAGGGTGCCTCCGAGGCCGACCTCAAGGCCGACGTCGAGCGGCTCATGAAGCAGTGGGAGCGGATCGAGAAGAAGGCCGCCTCCGCCTCGGCCAAGAAGTCGGGCAGCGGTGGGGCGCCCGCGCTCCTGCACGGCGAGCCCGACCTCACCATCCGGGTCATCCGGGACGTCTTCACCGAGGACTTCGCCTCGCTCGTCGTCTCCGGCGACAAGGCCTGGGACGAGGTGAGCGAGTACGTCGAGGACGTCGCGCCGGACCTCGCCCAGCGGGTCAGCCGGTGGACCGCCGAGGAGGACGTCTTCGCCGCGCACCGCATCGACGAGCAGATCGCGAAGGCGATGGACCGCAAGGTCTGGCTGCCCTCCGGCGGGTCGCTCGTCATCGACCGCACCGAGGCGATGACGGTCGTCGACGTCAACACGGGCAAGTTCGTCGGCTCCGGCGGCAACCTCGAGGAGACGGTCACCAAGAACAACCTCGAGGCGGCCGAGGAGATCGTCCGCCAGCTCCGGCTGCGCGACATCGGCGGCATCATCGTCATCGACTTCATCGACATGGTCCTGGAGTCCAACCGCGACCTCGTCGTGCGGCGGCTGCTCGAGTGCCTCGGGCGCGACCGGACCAAGCACCAGGTCGCCGAGGTCACCTCGCTCGGCCTGGTCCAGATGACCCGCAAGCGCGTCGGCTCCGGGCTCATCGAGGTCTTCTCCGAGCCGTGCGAGCACTGCGGCGGTCGCGGCATCGTCGTGCACTCCGAGCCGGTCGAGCGCGGCAACGGCGGCGGTTCCGGGAGCGACTCCGGCCGCTCCGGTCGTGGCCGGCGTGGCGGTGGTGGCGGCGGCTCCGCCACCACCCCGAAGGAGACCGCCCCCGCGCCGGAGCCGGCGAGGTCCGCCGGTGGCCCGACGGCGGCGCAGATCGCCGCCGCCGCGCACGCCGCCGCCCTCAAGCACACCGACCAGGCCGACGTCGCCGACGAGGTGGCCGCCGAGGTCGCCGCCGCAGCCGGGGCCGAGGTCGTCGCCGACGGCGTCGCCGAGCCGGTCGTCGCCGAGCCCGCCGTCGCCGCGCCGGCCGCCGACGTGGTCGAGCCCGAGCCCGAGGCGCCGGCGCCCGAGCCGGCCCGTCGTCCCCGCCGCAAGCGGGGCCGGGTCGTCGCGCCGGCCGGTC
>NZ_DAOLAC010000017.1:51593-74653 GCF_035325325.1 Phycicoccus sp.
CCGCGGCGGGCGGCGAGTCCCCCGGGGCCTGAGCACCGGCGCCGGGCGCGCCCCCAGATTTGGAGGGCCGCCCGGCGCGCCGGTACTCTGGTGAGTCGGTGCGCCCACCGCGCCGGTGTCCCGTGTCGTCCACGGGGTCGCTACCGGCCGGTCACGAGCGAGCGCGCCCGAACAGGAAGTGAGTACGAACGTGTACGCGATTGTGCGCGCAGGCGGTCGCCAGGAGAAGGTCTCCGTCGGCGACACCCTGCTCATCGACAAGCAGAACGGCGCGGCCGGCGACAAGATCCAGCTGCAGCCGCTGCTCCTCGTCGACGGGGGCACCGTCACGAGCGACGCCGCGAAGCTCGCCAAGGTCACGGTGACCGCCGAGGTGGTCAAGGCGGCCAAGGGCCCCAAGATCACGATCATGAAGTACAAGAACAAGACCGGCTACCGGAAGCGCCAGGGCCACCGCCAGCCGCTCACCCAGGTCAAGATCACCGCGATCGACGCCTGAGCCCACGCTCGGACCTCACGGACAGGAACCACAGACATGGCACACAAGAAGGGTGCGTCCTCGACCCGCAACGGTCGCGACTCGAACGCCCAGTACCTCGGCGTCAAGCGCTACGGCGGCCAGGCCGTCAAGGCCGGCGAGATCCTCGTCCGCCAGCGCGGAACGCACTTCCACCCCGGTGACGGCGTCGGCCGCGGCGGCGACGACACGCTCTTCGCGCTCGTCGCGGGGGCCGTCGAGTTCGGCAGCAAGCGCGGCCGCAAGGTCGTCAACATCGTCCCGGCGGCCTCCGCCGCCGAGTGACGCGTCGCCGGGCCCCGCGCCCGGCACCACGCACCACGTCGTGAGGGGCGGGCCGCGAACGGCCCGCCCCTCACGCATCCCAGGAGTCAGGAGCAGCACGAGATGGCGACCTTCGTCGACCGCGTCGTCCTCCACGTGACCGCCGGCAACGGCGGGCACGGGGGGGGGGCGGCCCAGCGCGAGAAGGTCAAGCCGCTCGGCGGGCCGGGCGGCGGCCACGGCGGGCGCGGCGGCTCGGTCGTCCTCGCGGTCGACCCGCAGGCGACGACCCTCCTCGACTACCACCACACCCCGCACCGCCGCGCCGAGAACGGCCGGCCCGGCGCCGGTGACGAGCGCAACGGGGCCGACGGCGGCGACCTCGTCCTCGCCGTCCCCGAGGGCACCGTCGTCAAGGACGCCGCCGGCGAGGTCCTCGCCGACCTCGTTGGCCACGGCGCGACCTTCGTCGTCGCCCGCGGTGGCCGTGGCGGGCTCGGCAACAAGGCCCTGGCCAGCCCGCGCCGGAAGGCGCCCGGCTTCGCACTCCTCGGCGAGCCCGGGGAGAGCCTGGACGTCGTCCTGGAGCTGAAGTCGCTCGCCGACGTCGCGCTCATCGGCTTCCCCAGCGCCGGGAAGTCCTCCCTCGTCTCGGTCCTGTCGGCCGCGAAGCCGAAGATCGCCGACTACCCGTTCACCACCCTCGTCCCGAACCTCGGGGTGGTCACCGCCGGCCAGGAGCGGTTCACCGTCGCCGACGTCCCCGGCCTCATCCCCGGCGCGAGCGAGGGCAAGGGCCTCGGCCTGGAGTTCCTCCGGCACGTCGAGCGCTGCTCGGTGCTCGTGCACGTCGTCGACTGCGCGACCCTCGAGCCGGGCCGCGACCCGCTGACCGACCTCGAGGTCATCGAGGCCGAGCTCGCCGCCTACGTCACCGACGACAGCCTCGGCGGCCGCCCGCTCTCCGAGCGCACCCGGATCGTCGTCCTCAACAAGGCCGACGTGCCCGAGGCGCGCGAGCTCGCCGAGATGGTCACCCCGATGCTCGAGGAGCGTGGGCTCGAGGTCTTCACCGTCTCGGCCGTGGCGCACCTCGGGCTCAAGGAGCTGACCTTCGCCCTGGCCCGGCACGTGGCGCAGGCGCGTGCCGAGGTGGAGGCCGCGGTCGTCGAGCGCCCGCGGGTGGTCATCCGGCCGAAGGCGGTGGACGACAGCGGGTTCCACGTCCGCCGGGAGAACACCCCGGACGGCGAGGTGTTCCGCGTGCTCGGCGAACGACCGACCCGCTGGGTCCGTCAGACCGACTTCTCCAACGACGAGGCGGTCGGCTACCTCGCCGACCGGCTGAGCCGGCTCGGGGTCGAGGAGGCACTGCTCAAGGCCGGGGCCGTCGCCGGCTCGACGGTCCTCATCGGGCCGGTCGAGGACGCCGTCGTCTTCGACTGGGAGCCGACGATGAGCAGCGGCGCCGAGCTGCTCGCCGGCCCGCGCGGCACCGACGTGCGCTTCGAGGACTCCGGCCGCAAGACGCGCTCGGAGAAGCGTGAGGAGTTCCACGGCCGCAAGGACGCCCAGACCGCCGCCCGCGACCAGCTCGCCGCCGAGCGTCGCGCCGGGCACTGGTCGAGCGCCGCGGACGAGGACTGACCCGGATGGCCGTCACCGCCGCCGCGCTGCGGCAGGCCGTGGGGGAGGGCCGCCGGCTCGTGGTCAAGGTCGGCTCGTCGTCGCTGACGAGCGCGGACGGCGGGCACCTCGACCTCGCGGCGCTCTCGGCGCTCGTCGACGTCCTCGCCGCCCGCCGGGCCGACGGCGCGCAGGTCGTCCTCGTCTCCTCCGGGGCCATCGCGGCGGGCATCGGGCCGCTCGGGCTGGCCCGCCGGCCCACCGACCTCGCGACCCAGCAGGCCGCCGCGTCGGTCGGGCAGGGCGCCCTCGTCGCGGCCTACCAGGCGGCGTTCTCGCGGCACGGGCTGACCGTCGGGCAGGTGCTGCTCACCGCCGACGACACGACCCGGCGCGGCCACTACACGAACGCCCGGCGCACCCTCGAGCGGCTCCTGGAGCTGGGGATCGTCCCGATCGTCAATGAGAACGACACCGTCGCCACCCAGGAGATCCGGTTCGGCGACAACGACCGGCTCGCCGCGCTCGTCGCCGACCTCGTCGGGGCCGACGGGCTCGTCCTGCTCACCGACGTCGACGCCCTCTACGACGGTCCGCCGTCGCGGGCCGGGGCGCGGCGGGTGCCGCTCGTCGCCACCGCCGACGACCTCGAGGCCGTGACCATCGGCGGCACCGGGTCGGCCGTCGGCAGCGGCGGGATGGTGACCAAGGTCGAGGCGGCGGGCATCGCCGGCGCGGCCGGCATCCCGACCCTGCTGACCCGGCTTCCCGACGTCGCCGCGGCGCTCGGGGGCACGGACGTCGGCACCGTCTTCGCGCCGGCGGCCGCGACCCGCGCCTCGCGCAAGCGCTGGCTGGCGCACGCGACGACCGCCCGGGGACGCCTCGTCATCGACGACGGCGCCGTCGCGGCGGTCACCGAGCGGCGCAAGTCGCTGTTGCCGGCCGGCATCGTCGAGGTCGAGGGTGCGTTCGCGGCGGGCGACCCCGTCGACGTCTGCGCGCCGGACGGGCGGGTCATCGCCCGCGGGCTGGTCACCTACGCCTCGACCGAGCTGCCGCGCCTGCTCGGCCGCTCGACCCGCGACCTGGCGCGCGAGCTCGGTCCGGGCTACGAGCGCGAGGTCGTCCACCGCGACGACCTCGTCGTCCTCTGACGGCGCCCCGCCCGTCCCCCCGGCCCGCCCACTCCCTGTCACGCGCGTATCGGGTCACCCGATACGGCCGCGCTTCCCCCGGGAACCGTTCCCGGGTGAGGCGCACCGTTATCGGGTCACCCGATACGCGTGAGGTCCGGGGGCGGCGGCGGCCGCGCTCAGCGGATGCGCTCGACCTCGAACTGCATCCGCGGGTGCGCGATCTCCTCCTGGCTCTGGACCAGCTGCAGCTCGCGCCGCCCGGACTCCAGCGTGCGCGCCAGCAGGTCGAACACCGATGACACGGTCCGACCGAGGGCGACCCCGGCGTCCCCGGTCTCGAGCAGGTGCGCCGTGAACAGCGCCGCCGTCACGTCCCCGGACCCGTTGGCCTTGAGCGGCAGCTGCGGCGTCTGCACGATCCACGCGCCGTCGCCGTGCACGGCGAGCATCTCGATGGTGTCGGCCGGCCGGTCCGGGCGCAGGACCGACGTCACGAGCACGGTGCCCGGACCCATCGCCCGCGCGGCCTCGACCGAGGCGAGCGTCGAGTCGAGGTCGCCGGGCTCGGTCTCGGTGAGGAACCCGAGCTCGAACTGGTTCGGCGTGATGAGGTCGGCCTGCGGAACCACCTTCTCGCGCAACAGGACCGGGATGGCCGGGTGCACGAAGCATCCGGACTTGGCGTTGCCCATCACCGGGTCGCAAGCGTAGATCGCCGACGGGTTCGCGGCCTTCGTGCGCGCGACGGCGTCGAGGATCACCTCGCCGATCTGCTCGCCGCCCTGGTACCCGGACAGCACGGCGTCGACCTCCGGCAGGGCCTCGCGCTCCTCGATGCCGGTGATGACCTCGCGGACGTCCTCGGGCGGCATGAGCGGCCCGCGCCACGCCCCGTACCCGGTGTGGTTCGAGAAGTGGACCGTGTGCACCGGCCACACCTCGACACCGAGCCGCTGGAGGGGGAAGACCGCCGCGGAGTTGCCGACGTGGCCGTACGCGACGGAGGACTGGATGGACAGGATCGTCGTCACCCGCCCATCCTGTCACCCGTCCGCGCGCCGGAAGCCGGGCGACCCCGCGGGCGTCGCGGCCTACCCTTGGAGCATGTCCGAGAGCACCACCGCGGTCGACCCCGCCGACGTCGAGCAGGTCCGGCAGGTCGCCGAGGCCGCCCGCACCGCCTCGCGCCGGCTGGCCCTCCTCTCCCGCGCCGAGAAGGACGCCGCCCTCCACGCCCTCGCCGACGCGCTCGATGCCGCCACCGGGGAGGTCGTCGCCGCCAACGAGCGTGACCTCGCCCGCGGCCGCGAGCAGGGGATGGCCGAGAGCCTCCAGGACAGGCTCCGCCTCGACCCGCCGCGCGTCGCCGCCGTCGCCCAGGCGCTGCGCGACATCGCCGGGCTCCCCGACCCGGTGGGTGAGGTGGTCCGCGGCTCGACCCTCGCCAACGGCCTGCAGATCCGGCAGGTCCGGGTGCCGATGGGCGTCGTCGGGATGATCTACGAGGCCCGCCCGAACGTCACCGTCGACGCCGCCGGCCTCGGCCTGAAGTCCGGCAACGCCGTCATCCTCCGCGGCGGCAGCGCCGCCGCCGAGACCAACCGGGCGACCGTCGCGGTGCTGCGCCGCGCCCTCGAGGAGCGCGGCCTGCCCGCCGACGCCGTCAGCCTGCTCGAGGGCGGCCACGGCGTCGTCCGGGCCCTGATGACCGCCCGTGGCCTCGTCGACCTCCTCATCCCGCGCGGCGGCGCCGACCTCATCCAGGCCGTCGTCACCGGCTCGACCGTGCCCGTCATCGAGACCGGGGTCGGCAACTGCCACGTCTACGTCGACGCCCGGGCCGACCTCGACAAGGCCCTCGCCATCGCGGTCAACGCCAAGACCCACCGGCCGAGCGTCTGCAACGCCGCCGAGTCCCTCCTCGTCCACCGTGACGTCGCGCAGGCGTTCCTGCCCAAGGCCCTCGCCGCGCTGGCCGCCGAGGGCGTGCTGCTCCACACCGACGAGCGGGCCGGCGCGCAGGCCGACGCCGCCGGCGTCGCCCACGACGCGGCGACGGACGAGCACTTCGCGACCGAGTTCCACGGCCTCGAGATGTCGGTCGGCGTCGTCGACGACCTCGACGCCGCGCTCGAGCACGTCCGCCGGTTCGGGTCCGGGCACACCGAGGCCATCGTCACCGAGGACCGCGCCGCCGCGCGCCGGTTCACCGCCGAGGTCGACGCCGCCGCCGTCATGGTCAACGCGAGCACCCGCTTCACCGACGGCGGCGAGTTCGGGTTCGGCGCCGAGATCGGCATCTCGACCCAGAAGCTGCATGCCCGCGGGCCGATGGCCCTGCCCGAGCTGACGACGACGAAGTGGGTCGTCGAGGGGGACGGTCAGGTCCGGGTCTGACCCTGCGGCTGCGCCGGTGAGCGCTGCTCCAGGCTGTCGTGGGCGACGAAGTAGGTCGGCCGGGCCTGGAGCGCCGTGTAGGTGCGCCCGACGTACTCCCCGAGGATGCCGAGGGCGAGCAGCTGCACCGCGCCGACGGCCGCGACGATGACGACGGTCGAGGTCCAGCCGGGCAGGGTGTTGCCGAGCAGCAGCCCGACGACGGCGTAGACGAGGACCCCGATCGCCGCGACCCCGCCGACGAGCCCGATCCAGGTGGCGAACCGCAGCGGGGCGATCGAGAAGCCGGTGACGGCGTCGACGGAGAGCCGGACCATCTTGGCCAGGGGGTACTTCGACTCGCCGGCCGCCCGCGGCGCCCGGCGGTAGCCGACCGAGGCGCTCGGGAAGCCGAGGGCGGGTACGACGAGGCGCAGCACCCGGTTTGACTCCGGCAGCGCGTTGACGGCGTCGACGGTGGCCCGGGACATCAGCCGGAAGTCACCGGCGTCCACGTGGGCGTCGACGTCGGACAGGGCGCGGATGGAGCGGTAGAAGGCGCGGGCCGTGACCCGCTTGAACGCGGTGTCGCTCGAACGGTCCTCGCGCACGCCGTAGACGACGTCGACGCCCTCGTCGCTGGCGACCCGGAGCATCTCGCCGATCGTCTCCGGGGGGTCCTGGAGGTCGGCGTCGATGGTGACCACGTGCCGCCCCCGGGCCCGGGCGAGGCCGGCGGAGATGGCGGCCTGGTGGCCGCTGTTGGCCCGCAGCCGGACCACCCGCAGCTGCGGCCACTCGCGCAGCAGCCGCTGGAGGAGGACGGGTGTGGCGTCACTCGAGCCGTCGTCGACGCAGAGGACCTCGTACGAGACGCCCCAGGACTCGGCGACCGGGCGCATCCGGTCGACGAACAGGGGGAGGACCTCCTGCTCGTTGTACATCGGGACGACGACCGTGAGGTCGGGGGAGTCCGGCATGTCCCTCAGGGTAGAGCGCGGGCCCGTGCCCTGCCTGTGGCTCGCCGTGAACCGCCTGTGCACGGCGGAGGGCCCCCGAGTATGAGATCGGGGGCCCTCACCGGCGGCTCAGCCACCAGTCGGACGCGAGCCGGTCGGTCCCTGCGGTGAACCGCACAGAGGTATGCCATTCGACGCTGGCGCCGTCCCCGAGGGGACGAACTTCGACTCCGGGCCGTCGGCCGCAGCACCCGCGCCGTCGCGCGCGGCGTACTCCCCCCGGGAGGTTCGTACGTCCCCCTCCGGTCAGGCCCGGGGAGGGAACAACGTGCCGTTATCCGATCGACCCACCCCCGGGACGACCTCGGTCCGAAGGCCTGCCGGGCCGGTGCCGCCGAGGGGGCGTGCCACCTGTTCTAGTCCTGTCGGTGGAGGGGTGCAAGCGGTTCGGCCGAACTTCTCGGGGCGTCTCGGCGGCGCCCCGGCTCGTCCACAGCCGGCGGTGCTCGGCACGTCCGTCGTGCACACCCCTGTGGACGAAATCCGTGGACAACGGGGCGGTACGCTGTGGCCCATGTCGAGCACCGCCACCCTGATCGCCGCCGAGGAAGCCGCCCGCGAGCTCCCGATCCCGCCGTGGCTGGTCGGGGTCCTCGCGATCCTCGCCTTCGCCTTCCTCCTCGGTGTCACGTGGTCCTTCCGCGGGACCCACCACAAGTACGCACCGCCGCCCACGCACGGTGCGCCCGAGGGCGAGCAGGACGAGGCCCACTGGCCCGAGCACCCGGGGCACCACTGAGCGACCGGCCGGTGCGCCTCGGGGTGATGGGCGGCACCTTCGACCCCGTCCACCACGGCCACCTCGTCGCCGCCTCCGAGGTGCAGGCGCTGCTCGGGCTCGACGAGGTCGTCTTCGTCCCCACCGGGCAGCCGTGGCAGAAGGAGGCCCGTGAGGTCTCACCGGCCGAGCACCGCTACCTCATGACCGTCGTCGCGACGGCCTCGAACCCGCGGTTCACCGTCTCCCGGGTCGACATCGACCGCCCGGGCCTCACCTACACCGTCGACACCCTGCGCGACCTGCGGGCCCAGCGCCCGGACGCCGAGCTGTTCTTCATCACCGGCGCCGACGCCCTGGCCCAGATCCTGTCGTGGAAGGACGCCGACGAGCTGTGGGAGCTCGCCCACTTCGTGGGGGTGACCCGGCCGGGCTACGTCCTCAGCGAGCTCGGGCTGCCCGCCGACCGAGTGACCCTCCAGGAGGTGCCCGCGATGGCCATCTCCTCCACCGACTGCCGCGAGCGGGTCCGGGCCGGGGAGCCGGTCTGGTACCTCGTGCCCGACGGCGTCGTCCAGTACATCTCCAAGCACCACCTCTACCGAGGAGCACCGTGACCGCGACCGACCGTTCGCTCGACCTCGCCCGCGCCGCCGCCACCGCGGCGTCCGACAAGCTCGCGACGACCATCACCGGCATCGACGTCTCCGACCAGCTGGCGCTGACCGACGTGTTCGTCATCGTCTCGGCCGAGTCCGAGCGGCAGGTCGGTTCCATCGTCGACGAGGTCGAGGACGTCCTGCGCGAGAAGGGGGCCAAGCCGGTGCGCCGCGAGGGGCAGCGCGAGGGCCGCTGGGTGCTCATCGACTTCGGCGACATCGTCGTCCACGTCCAGCACGACGAGGAGCGCGAGTTCTACGAGCTCGAGCGGCTCTGGCGCGACTGCCCGTCGGTCGACCTCGGGGTGGTCGGCACCGAGCAGGGCGGACGGTGAGCAGGAGGGCTCCCCGCCGGATCGTGGTCCTCCGCCACGGCGAGACGACCCACAACGCCGGGGGCGTCTGGCAGGGACAGCTCGACAGCCCGCTCTCCGCCCGCGGCGAGGAGCAGGCGGCCGCGGTCGGCCCGGCCATCGCCGCGCTCGGCCCCTCGCGGGTCGTCACGTCCGACCTCCAGCGGGCGCGGCGCACGGGGGAGAGCGTGGCCCGGGCCTGCGGGGTCCCCCTCACCGTCGACCCACGTCTGCGCGAGATCCACTCGGGGGAGTGGCAGGGGTTGACGAGCGAGGAGGTCGCGGCGCGCTGGCCGGAGGACCACGCAGCGGTGCACCGGGGCGAGGACGTGCGCCGGGGCGGCCCGGGCGGGGAGACGGTCCTGGACGTGGTGGCGCGGGTCGCGGAGGCGCTCACCGACGTCCTCGAGGCGACCGGCGCGGGGGAGTGCGTCGTCGTCTCGACGCACGGCGCGGCGGGGCGCGCGGCGGCGGGCTGGCTGCTCGGCCTCGAGCAGCAGGTGGCCTGGCGGGTGCTCGACGGGCTGGGGAACTGCCACTGGGGCGAGCTGGTGGAGGGCCGCGACGGGTGGCGGCTGCGCACGTGGAACGCCTCGGCCGGGCAGGCCGCGCCGGGCCCCCCGACGCCTCCCTGAGCCCGATTTGGGGGAGCGGCAGCCCGTCTGTAGACTTCCCGACGCCCCTTCGGGGGAACCCACTCGGGGCTGTAGCGCAGTTGGTAGCGCACCTCCATGGCATGGAGGGGGTCAGGGGTTCGAATCCCCTCAGCTCCACCGCAGTGAACGGGCCGGCGCCAGCCGGCCCGTTTCCGGTTCCCGGGGCAGAACGGGTCCGGAGGATGCCGGACGTTCCGGAGCACGGAACCACCTTGTCTTGACAGGTTCCAGAAAAGTCGGGCAGGGTTGGCCGCATGGTTCCAGCCCCGGACCTCGCCAGGCTGCTGCGCGACGCCGGCCTGCGCGTGACCCGGCAGCGGCTCGAGGTGCTCGCGGCCGTGCACGCCCACCCGCACGCCGACACCGGCAGCCTCCTGCAGGTCGTCCGCGACCCGCTCCCCACGGTGTCGCACCAGGCCGTCTACGACGCGCTGCACGTCCTCACCTCGGCCGGTCTGGTCCGGGCCATCCAGCCCCAGGGGTCGAGCACCCGGTACGAGGCACGGGTGGGGGACAACCACCACCACGTCGTGTGCCGCTCCTGCGGCGTCGTCGCCGACGTCGACTGCGCCGTCGGCGAGACCCCATGCCTCACCGCCCACACCGACCACGGCTTCGCCATCGACGAGGCCGAGGTCGTCTACTGGGGCACCTGCCCCGACTGCGCCGCCCGCACCCCGGCCTGAGCGGCAGCACCTGAACCCGTCCACCGCACACCCACCGAAACAGGAGATGGACCGACGTGACCGACCAGCAGCACGGTGTGACCGCCGAGGGCAGCGAGAGCGAGAACCCGGCGATCGACGCCCCCACCGCCAAGGGCACCCGTCCCCGCACCAACCAGGACTGGTGGCCGAACCAGCTCGACCTCTCGGTCCTGCACACCAACGGTGAGCAGGCC
The DNA here is from genome assembly GCF_035325325.1 of Phycicoccus sp. NCBI lineage: Bacteria > Bacillati > Actinomycetota > Actinomycetes > Micrococcales > Intrasporangiaceae > Phycicoccus > Phycicoccus sp. The sequence goes on from NZ_DAOLAC010000017.1 coordinate 61,822, forward strand.
AACCCCCTCGGTGGCTCCTTCGACTACGCCGAGGCCTTCGCCGGTCTCGACGTCGAGGCCCTCAAGGCCGACCTCGTCCAGGTCATGCGCACCTCGCAGGACTGGTGGCCGGCCGACTTCGGCCACTACGGCCCGCTCTTCATCCGGATGAGCTGGCACGCCGCCGGCACCTACCGCGTCGAGGACGGCCGCGGCGGTGGCGGCCGGGGGCAGCAGCGGTTCGCCCCGCTCAACTCCTGGCCGGACAACGCCAACCTCGACAAGGCCCGGCGCCTGCTGTGGCCGGTCAAGCAGAAGTACGGCCAGGCCGTCTCCTGGGCCGACCTGCTCGTGCTCGCCGGCAACGTGGCGCTCGAGGACATGGGCTTCGAGACCTTCGGCTTCGCCTTCGGCCGACCGGACGTGTGGGAGCCCGAGGAGGTCAACTGGGGCACCGAGAACACCTGGCTCGGCGACGAGCGCTACTCGGGCGACCGTGAGCTCTCCAACCCGCTCGGCGCGGTCCAGATGGGCCTGATCTACGTCAACCCCGAGGGTCCCAACGGCGAGCCCGACCCGCTCAAGGCGGCCCGCGACATCCGCGAGACCTTCAAGCGGATGGCGATGAACGACGAGGAGACCGTCGCCCTCATCGCCGGCGGCCACACCTTCGGCAAGACCCACGGCGCGGGCGACCCCGACCTCGTCGGCGCCGAGCCCGAGGGCTGCCCGGTCCACGCGATGGGGCTGGGCTGGAAGAGCGAGTACGGCAGCGGCAAGGGCCGCGACGCCATCACCTCCGGCCTCGAGGTCACCTGGACCCAGACGCCGACCCAGTGGTCGAACCGCTTCTTCGACAACCTCTTCGGCTTCGAGTGGGAGCTGACCAAGAGCCCGGCCGGCGCGCACCAGTGGCAGCCGAAGGACGGCGGCGGCGCGAACACCGTGCCCGACCCGGAGGACGGTTCGCTGACCCGCCCGCCGACGATGCTCACCACCGACCTCGCCCTGCGCTTCGACCCGGTCTACGAGCCCATCTCGCGGCGCTTCCACGAGAACCCGGAGGAGTTCCGCCTCGCGTTCGCCAAGGCCTGGTACAAGCTCCTGCACCGCGACATGGGCCCGGTCGAGCGCTTCCTCGGCCCGTGGGTGCCCGAGCCGCAGCCGTGGCAGGACCCGGTGCCCGCGGCCTCCGGGGAGCAGCTGACCGACGCCGACGTCGCCGACCTCAAGGCGGCCCTGCTCGGCTCCGGGCTGACCGTCGCGCAGCTCGTGAAGACGGCGTGGGCGTCCGCGGCGAGCTTCCGGCGCACCGACATGCGCGGTGGCGCCAACGGGGCCCGCATCGCCCTCGAGCCGCAGCGCTCGTGGGCGGCCAACGAGCCCGAGGAGCTCGCCTCCGTGCTCGAGGTGCTCGGCCGGGTCAAGGCCGACTTCGACGGCCGGGGCGGCCGGACCGTCTCCCTCGCCGACCTCATCGTGCTCGGCGGGTCGGCCGGCATCGAGGAGGCCGCCCGCGCCGCCGGGCGCGAGGTCACGGTGCCGTTCACGCCGGGTCGCACCGACGCCACGCAGGAGATGACGGACGTCGAGTCCTTCGGCTACCTCGAGCCCCGCGCCGACGGCTTCCGCGGCTACCTGCGCGAGGGCGAGAAGATCGCCCCCGAGCGACTGCTCCTCGACCGCGCGTTCATGCTCGGCCTCACCGCACCGCAGCTCGTCGTGCTCGTCGGCGGCCTGCGGGCCCTCGGGGCGACCCACGGCGGCACGTCGGTCGGGGTGCTCACCGAGCGGCCCGGGCAGCTGACCAACGACGTCCTCGCGACGGTGCTGCAGCCGGGCGTCACCTGGTCGACCTCGACCGACACCGCGAACGTCTACGACAGCAGCGACGGCCGGTGGCAGGCCACCGCCGTCGAGCTCGTCCTCGGCTCGCACGCCCAGCTGCGCGCCATCTCCGAGGTCTACGGCAGCACCGACGGCGAGCAGCGGTTCGTGGACGACTTCGTCGCCGCGTGGGTCAAGGTCATGGAGAACGACCGCTTCGACCTGCACCGCTGAGCCGGGGCTGCCGGCCGAGCACGACGCCGCGGTCCGGTCCCCCTCGTGGGGGCCGGGCCGCGGCGTCGTGCCGGCTCAGTCCGGCCAGACGCCGCTGCTGCCGCGGCGGTGGCTGCCGAGCAGGTGGGTGTCGACGATGCCGACGGCCTCCATCAGGGCGAACATCGTCGTCGGGCCGACGAAGGCGAACCCCTTGCGCTTCAGCGCCTTCGACAGGGCGAGCGACTCCGGCGACGTGGTCGGGACCTCGGCGTACGTGCGCGGTCGCGGCGTCTCGGCCGGGCGGAAGGACCAGACGAAGGCGGCGAGGTCACCGTCCGGGTCCTCGCGCAGCCCGAGGGTCGCCCGGGCGTTGGTGATCGTCGCGAGGACCTTGGCCCGGTTGCGGACGATGCCGGCGTCGGCCATCAGCCGGGCGACGTCGGCGTCGTCGTAGCGCGCGACCGCCTCGGGGTCGAAGTCGTCGAACGCCGCCCGGAAGGCCGGGCGCTTGCGCAGGATGGTCGCCCATGACAGCCCGGACTGGAACGCCTCGAGCGAGAGGCGCTCGAACAGGCCGCGCTCGTCGCGCACCGGCATGCCCCACTCGGTGTCGTAGTACTCGCGCAGCATCGGGTCGACGGACGCCCAGGCCGGGCGGGCCAGCCCGTCGTCGCCGACGACCACGCCGAGGTCGCTCATCCGCTCATCCCCGCCGGAGGGTGACGACGGGCAGCTCCGGGGGAGCGAGTACCCGGATGGCCGGGCCCCAGCCGCCGACGCCGCGGGAGGTGAGGACCGGGACGTCGCCGACGTCGTGCAGCCCGTCGACGACCGGCTGCTGGAGCGGGACGAGGTAGTGCAGCGGCCACAGCTGGCCGCCGTGCGTGTGGCCGGAGAGCTGGAGGTCGACGCCGCGCCCGGCGACGTCGCGGGCCTGGCGCGGCTGGTGGGCGGCGTAGAGGGTGAAGCCGGCCGGGTCGACCCCGGCGAGCGCGGCGTCGGGGTCGGGGGCGAACTCGCCCTTCCCCTCGCGGTCGTGCACCCCGGCGAGGGTGATCTCGGCGCCGCCGCGCTCGAGGCGGACCGAGCGGTTCTTCAGCACCGGGATGCCGAGGTCCTCGAAGGCGCGCACCCAGTTCGCGGTGTCGCGGTACATCTCGTGGTTGCCGGTCGTCGCGAACACGCCGAGCGGCGCACGCAGGTCGCGCAGTGGCGCGAGCTCGGGGCCGTAGCGGGCGGCGTAGCCGTCCTCGAGGTCACCGGCGACGACGACGAGGTCGGGGCGCTGGGCCTCGACGAGGTCGACGACGCCCCGGGTGAACGCGGCGCTGCGCACGGCTCCGGCGTGCATGTCGGTGACAAGGGCGACCCGGGTGCCGTCGAACGCCGCCGGCAGCTCGGGAGAGGTGACCGTGTACTCCGTCACCGACGGGTGTGCGGCCTCCCAGGCGCCGTAGCCCGTGACGCCGACGGCGAGGGCGGCCACGAGGGGCGACATCACCCGGTTGAGGCGGCGCCGGCCCGCGGCGCCGTGGTCGTGGCGCCAGCGCAGGACCCAGACGGCGCCACTGACCAGCGCCACCGGGACCAGGCCGAGGAAGAGGTAGAGGCAGGTGGCGAGGAACGCGGCGCCGGTCCAGGCGACCGGTCGCATCGTCGCCGGGCTCCACTGCTCGCCCCACACGTCGAACTGCTCGAGGACGGCGGCGAACAGGGCGGCCAGGACGACGGCGACCAGCCACGGAACCCACCGCCGGCCCCACCGGGGGGCGACGGCGAGACGGTGCCAGACGAAGACGAGGAAGGTGGCGAAGACGCCGATCGGGACGAGCGCGGCGAGCGCGCTCATGCGCCGTCCGGCGCTCGGTCCGCGGCGGTGCCCGCCGGGGCGGCGAGGGCGGCCCGGACGTCGTCGGCGAGGTCGGCCGGCTCGGTGTTCGGCGAGTACCGGCCGATGACCTGGCCGTCGCGGCCGACGAGGAACTTCGTGAAGTTCCACTTGATGCGACCGCCGAGCAGGCCCTTCTTCTCGGACTTCAGCCACTCGAAGAGGGGGTGCGCGTCGTCGCCGTTGACGTCGACCTTGGCGAACATCGGGAAGGAGACGCCGTAGTTCAGCTGGCAGAACTCGCCGATCTCGTCCTCGCTGCCGGGCTCCTGGGAGCCGAACTGGTTGCACGGGAAACCGAGCACGGTGAAGCCGTCGTGCCTGAGCTCCTCGTAGAGGGACTCGAGGCCGGCGTACTGGGGGGTGAAGCCGCACTTGCTCGCGGTGTTGACGACGAGGACGACGTCGCCGGCGTACGCGGAGAGAGGGCGCTCCTCGCCGGTGAGCGTCGTGGCGGTGAAGTCGGAGAGGGTGGTCATGCGGGTCATCGTCGCACGCGGTCCTGACGACCGGCCGGGGTGCGCGACAACCCTCGACGCCACGGCGGCCCGGCGCGGCATAGCCTGAGCCGGTGTCCCGCGACCCGATGCGCCCGCCGCCGCTCGACGTCGACGTCCTCGTCGTCGGGGCAGGGCTGTCGGGCATCGACATGGCCTGCCGGCTGGCCACCGAGCGCCCGGAGCTGACCTGGGCGGTCCTCGAGGCCCGGTCGGCCACCGGTGGCACCTGGGACCTGTTCCGCTACCCCGGGATCCGGTCCGACTCGGACATGTACACGCTGGGGTTCCCGTTCCGGCCCTGGCGCGGGCGGACCTCCATCGCGCCGGCCTCGGAGATCCTCCAGTACCTGCGGGACACCGCGGACGAGTACGGGGTCACCGGCCGAACCCACCTCGGGCAGCGGGTGACCCGGCTCGAGTGGTCGTCGGCCGAGGAGCGGTGGACGGTCACCGCCCGGCGCGACGACGGGGAGGTGTTGGAGCACACGGCGCGGTTCGTCCACCTCGCGACCGGCTACTACTCCTACGAGGCGGGGCACGTCGTCGACTTCCCCGGGCGGGCGTCCTTCGCGGGGGACGTCGTGCACCCGCAGCACTGGCCGGAGGGGACCTCGGTGGCCGGCCGGCGTGTGGTGCTGATCGGCAGCGGCGCGACGGCCGTGACCCTCGTGCCGGCGCTCGTCGACGCTGGCGCGGCGTCGGTGACCATGCTCCAGCGGAGCCCCAGCTACGTCGCCGCGCTGGCGAACACCGACCGGGTGGCCGACGTCGCCCGCCGCGTCCTTCCGCCGCGAGCCGCGCACCACCTCGTCCGCGGCAAGAACGTGGCGCTGGCGACCGCGACCTACCAGTTCCTCCGCCGGTGGCCGGACGCCGGACGTCGGGTGCTGCGGCGCCGGCTGCTCGAGCGGCTGCCCGAGGGCTATGACGTCGACACCCACTTCAACCCGGCCTACGACCCCTGGGACCAGCGGGTCTGCCTGGCCCCGGACGGCGACCTCCTCGACGCCATCGCCGGTGGGGGCGCCGAGGTGGTGACGGCGACGATCGACCGCTTCGTGCCCGAGGGCGTGCGGCTGGGGGACGGGCGGGTGCTGCCGGCCGACCTCGTCGTCACCGCGACCGGGCTGCGGCTCGAGATCGGCGGAGGCGCGGCGCTCGCCGTGGACGGGCACGCGGTGTCGGTGCCGGCCCACCACGTCTACAAGGGCTGCATGCTCTCCGGGGTGCCCAACCTCTTCCTCTCCGTGGGGTACACGAACGCCAGCTGGACGCTGCGGGCCGACCTCACCGCCCGCTGGGTCTGCCACCTGCTCGGGCACCTCGACCGGCGTGGGCTCGGCGTCGCGACACCCCGGTGGGACGGCACCGGCGGCGCCGACCGGCCGCTGCTCGACCTCACCTCCGGCTACGTGCGGCGCGGCGCGCACCTTCTGCCGCACCAGGCCGAGCGGCGGCCGTGGCGGGTGGTGCAGAGCTACCTCTACGACGTGGCGGTCACCCGGTTCGGGCGGCTCGAGGACGGGGTGCTCGAGCTGCGCTGAGGCCGGGGCTCGGTGTGGGGCAGGCGCCTCACGCGGCGTGGGGCGGTGCGGGGCGCGGTGCCCGCCGGGGGCGCCGGGGCGGGCGGTCGGCCACCGCCTGGAGGACCAGCCGCAGCGCGCGGCGCTCGACGTCCTCGAGCCCTTCGAGCCGCGACTCGAGGAGCTCGTCGAGGCGGGGCTCGAGGCGGGACACCATCCGACGGCCCTCGTCGGTGAGCTCGGCGCGGTGGGAGCGGAGGTCACGCCAGCTCGGCTCGCGGTGGACCAGGCCGCGCTCGGCGAGCGAGGCGAGCAGCCGGCTCACCCGGGCCTCGGACCGACCGAGGTACTCGGCCAGGTGCACCCCGGTGGACCGCTTGTCGCGCAGGCGCCGCAAGACGTCGAGGCCGTCGGGGGTGAGACCGGGGGCGAGGTCGGCCAAGGCCCGGGCGAGGTCGGCGTCGACCTGCGCGCTGGCCTGGCGGAGGAGCGCAGGAAGGTTGCGGGGGTCGTCGGCGTCCGGGCGCTCCCACCGGCGGGGGAGGTCGGCCCGGATGCCGTGCCGGACCGCCAGGTGCTCGTGGAGCCGGAGCCACGGGGAGTGCTCGGCGCTCTCGGCCGGAGCGATGCCGCGTCGTCGGGTCCAGGTCGGCGAGCGGCGTCGTGGGGCGCCGGCGGCAGGGGTGGGCTCCATCGGGTGGCTCCGATCCGTAGGTCTCGGAGGTGATCCTGCCGTGGGTGGCGTGCTCGCCGTGGGCGTCATCCACAGGCCGCCCCCGTGGCCCGGCCGAGCTGAGGGGAGTCGGCCACCATGTGCTCCCCGGGACTCCATGCGCCCGGCAAGGGATCCCGTGCTCGACGCAAGGGATCGCGTGCTCGACGCAAGGGATCGCTTGCCGGGCGCAAGGGATCGCTTGCCGGGCGCGAGGGATCGCTTGCCGGGCGCGAGGGATCGCTTGCCGGGCGCAAGGGATCGCTTGCGACGGGCAAGGAGGTGGGGGGATGACATGTCCCGTCCGGGCGCTCAGGTCCGGGCCCGGGCACGGAGGTGGGGGACGACCGGTCCTGCCCGGGCCCTCGGGTCCGGCGTCGAACGGCCCGACGACTGGCAGGATGCCCGCCGTGCTGCTCACCGCGCTCGTCCTTGTCACCGCAGTCGCCGCCGCCCTCGACTGGTGGGCCGTCGCCACCGACCGCCAGGCCACCGAGCGCTGGGCCAAGCCGCTCGTCATGGTCGGGCTCGTCGCCGTGGCGCTGGCGAGCGGCGCGACCCAGAGCCCCGGCGGCCCCGCCCTGCTCGCCGCCCTTGCCCTCGGCCTCGTCGGCGACGTCTTCCTCCTCGGCGACTCCGAACCGCGCTTCGTCGGTGGCCTCGCCGCCTTCCTCGTCGGCCACCTGGCCTACGTCGTCGCCTTCGTCCAGCACGCCCTCGACCGCCCGGACCTGGCGATCGCCGGCGCGGCCCTCGTCGCCGTCGCGCTCCTCGCCGGCCGCCGCATCCTGCCCGCTGCGATCCGCGACGGAGGCCCCGGCCTCGGCGCTGCCGTCGCCCTCTACATGGCGGTCATCGCCGGGATGGCGCTCGCCGGCTGGGCCACCGGCAGCCCGCTCGTCGCCGCCGGCGTCAGCCTCTTCGTCGTCAGCGACACCGTCCTCGCCCTCGGCCGCTTCGTCGAGGAGCGGCCGTGGACCGGCCCGGTCGTCATCGTCACCTACCACCTCGCGCAGGCACTCATCGTCGCCGGCATGCTCGGCTGACACCGGTAGCTCGCGGAGCGTCGGTCCCGGTCGACCACTCACGCGGAATACCCCATGGGGGTATCCCGTTGGTCCGGCCATGACCACTCACAGCCACGCCCACGACACCACGACGACCTGGCGGGACGCCGCGTCGGCGACCCTGCACTGCCTCACCGGGTGCGCGATCGGCGAGGTCCTCGGAATGGTCCTCGGCACCGCGCTCGGCCTCGGGACCGGTGCCGTCGTGCTCCTCTCCGTCGTCCTGGCCTTCGTCACCGGCTACGCCCTCACCGTCTCGTCGGTGCTGCGGGCCGGCCTGGCCCTCGGAGCGGCCCTGGGGGTCGCGCTCGCCGCCGACACCGTCTCGATCCTCGTCATGGAGGTCGTCGACAACGGCTTCATGGTCCTCGTGCCCGGCGCGATGGACGCCGGCCTCGGCACGGTGCTGTTCTGGGCCTCCCTCGTCGCGTCCCTGGCCGTCGCGTTCGTCGTCACGGTGCCGGTCAACCGCGCCCTGATGAGCCGCGGGCGCGGGCACGCCGTCGTCCACTCGATGCACTGACCCGCGCCCGGCAGCGGGCGGCGCCCCCGCGGCGCCGCCCGCCCGGGCAGCACCCCCGGACACCGCCCGCCCCGGCTGCGCTACCCTGAGCAGGTGCCGAGGTTCCTGCTCCTTACCTAGCCGCGCCGGCCACCCCCAGGCCCGCGCGGCGACCCCTCCTGTGCGAGGGGTTTTTTCATGGCCGCGGGACACGACGACGACGAGGACGAGATGAGCGAGACCCCGCACCGCTACACCGCCGAGCTGGCCGGTCAGATCGAGGTGGCCTGGCAGGACCGCTGGCAGGAGCGTGGCACCTTCCACGCCCCGAACCCGGCCGGCCCGTGGGCCGACCCGCAGGCCGTCGCCGACTACGAGAACGGCCACCTGCTCGTCCTCGACATGTTCCCGTACCCGAGCGGCGCCGGCCTGCACGTCGGGCACCCGCTGGGCTACATCGCCACCGACGTCTACGCCCGCTACAACCGGATGCTCGGCAAGAACGTCCTGCACTGCCTGGGCTACGACGCCTTCGGCCTGCCCGCCGAGCAGTACGCGGTGCAGACCGGTCAGCACCCGCGCAAGACGACCGAGGACAACATCGTCATCATGGCGCGCCAGCTGCGCCGCCTCGGGCTGGGCCACGACGACCGTCGCTCCATCCGCACGATGGACCCCGACTACTACCGCTGGACGCAGTGGATCTTCCTGCGGATCTTCAACTCCTGGTACGACCCCGACGCCGAGCGCCCCGATGGCGGACGGGGCCGTGCGCGCCCCGTCGAGGAGCTCGTCGAGGAGTACCGCAGCGGCACGCGGCCGCTGCCGAACGACGACGGCCGCGGGTGGGAGGACCTGTCCGACGTCGAGCGCGCCGGCATCCTCGACGCGCAGCGGCTGGCCTACACCTCCGAGGCTCCGGTCAACTGGTGCCCCGGCCTCGGCACCGTGCTCTCCAACGAGGAGGTCACCAACGACGGCCGCTCCGAGCGGGGCAACTTCCCGGTCTTCAAGCGCAACCTGCGCCAGTGGATGATGCGGATCACCGCCTACGCCGACCGGCTGGCCGACGACCTCGACCGGGTCGAGTGGCCGGAGAAGGTCCGCATCATGCAGCGGAACTGGATCGGGCGCAGCCAGGGTGCGCGCGTGACGTTCCCCGTCGAGGGGGCCGTCGACGGCACCGGCATCGAGGTCTTCACGACTCGCCCCGACACCCTCTTCGGCGCGACCTTCATGGTCCTGGCCCCGGAGCACCCGCTCGTCGACGAGCTCGTCCCCTCCGGTGGCTGGCCCGAGGGGACCGACGACGCCTGGACCGGCGGCGCCGCCACGCCCGCCGAGGCCGTCGACACCTACCGCCGGGCCGCCTCCCGCAAGAGCGACGTCGAGCGGCAGACCGAGGGCAAGGACAAGACCGGTGTCTTCACCGGCGGCTGGGCGACCAACCCCGTCACCGGCACCCGCATCCCGGTGTTCGTCGCCGACTACGTGCTCATGGGCTATGGCACCGGCGCGATCATGGCCGTCCCGGGCCAGGACGAGCGCGACTGGGACTTCGCCACCGCCTTCCACCTGCCCAAGATCCGCACCGTGCAGCCCGACGAGGGCCACGACCCGGCCACCGCGTTCACCGGCAGGGGCCCGGCGATCAACTCGAGCAACGACGAGCTGAGCCTCGACGGTCTCGACGTGCCCGAGGCCAAGGAGCGGATGACGGCCTGGCTGCAGGAGAAGGGGATCGGCGAGCCGACGGTCACCTACAAGCTGCGCGACTGGCTCTTCAGCCGGCAGCGCTACTGGGGCGAGCCCTTCCCGGTGCTCTTCGACGAGGACGGCGTCGCGCACGCGGTGCCCGATTCCATGCTCCCCGTCGAGCTGCCCGAGGTGCCCGACTACAGCCCCAAGACCTACGACCCCGAGGACGCCGGCAGCGAGCCCGAGCCGCCCCTCTCGCGCGTGCAGGAGTGGGTCGACGTCGAGCTCGACCTCGGCGATGGCCGCGGCCTGCGCCGCTTCCGGCGCGAGACGAACACGATGCCCAACTGGGCCGGCTCGTGCTGGTACTACCTGCGCTACCTCGACCCCGAGAACGCCGACGCGCTGGTCGACCCCGAGAACGAGTCCTACTGGATGGGACCGCGTCCGGAGCCCGTCGCGGGCGCCGCCCCGGGAACCCGCGACCCCGGTGGCGTCGACCTGTACGTCGGCGGCGTCGAGCACGCCGTGCTCCACCTGCTCTACGCCCGCTTCTGGCACAAGGTGCTCCACGACCTGGGGCACCTGAGCAGCGACGAGCCGTTCCGCACGTACTTCAGCCAGGGCTACATCCAGGCCGCCGCGTACCGCGACGACCGCGGCCAGCCGGTCGAGGCCCGGGAGGTCGAGGAGGCCCCCGACGGCGGCTTCACCTGGCAGGGACGGCCGGTGACCCGCGAGTTCGGCAAGATCGGCAAGTCGCTGAAGAACATGGTGAGCCCGGACGAGATGTACGCCGCCTACGGCGCCGACACCTTCCGCCTCTACGAGATGGGCCTAGGCCCGCTCGAGCAGAGCAAGCCGTGGGACACCCGGGCCGTCGTCGGCAGCCAGCGCTTCCTCCAGCGGTTGTGGCGCAACGTCGTCGACGAGGAGAGCGGCGAGGTCGTCGTCGTCGACGCGCCCCTCGACGACGCCACCACCCGCGTGCTGCACCGGACCATCGACGCGGTGCGCACCGACTACGCGAGCCTCGGCTTCAACACGGCCATCGCCCGGCTCACCGAGCTGAACAACGCCCTGACCAAGCTCGAGGGGGGCGTGCCCCGCGCCGCGGCCGACGCGCTCGTCCTCATGGTCGCGCCGCTCGCCCCGCACATCGCCGAGGAGCTGTGGATGCGGTTGGGGCACACCGAGTCCCTGGCCCACGAGCCGTTCCCGGTCGCGGACCCCGCGCTGCTCGTCGACGAGACGGTCACCTGTGTCGTCCAGGTCAGGGGCAAGGTCAAGGACCGCCTCGAGGTGGCGAGCGACATCACCGAGGACGCCCTGCGCGAGCTGGCGCTGGCCAGCCCGAAGGTGCAGGCCGCCCTCGAGAACGGCGTGCGGACGGTCATCGTGCGGGCCCCGAAGCTCGTCAACGTCGTCCCTGCCTGACCCCGACGGGAGACCCGAGGGGACGGGGCCGGGCCGCCTGCCGTCTCGGGTCGTGGACCGCGGGTGCGGGTGGCGCGGGCCGCCGGTCACACTCGTCGCCGTAGGTCATGAGTGCCAGTGACAAGCCCCGGCTCGCTGGCCGGCAACCCTCCTCCGCGGTGGGGGTGCCCCGGGTGACGACCTGGTCGGCGTCGCAGCGACGTCGGCAAGCGCGGGTCCCCGGCACCGTCCGAGGGTCCTCGAGGCCCTCGGGAGCACCGATGTCCACCCACCACGCAGGAACCGTCCGCCACGTCCCGGCGCCGCTGGCCCGGCGGCTGCCCGCCGTCGTCCGGCCCGACCCGGTGCCGCTGGCCACCGGCGGCACCGTCGACTACGCGCAGCTCGACCACGCCGCCTCGACACCGGCGCTGGAGTCCGTCGTGCGCGCCGTCGAGACCGCGACCCGCACGTACTCGAGCGTGCACCGCGGCACCGGATGGCTGTCGCGGGTCACGAGCGCGCACTACGAGGCCGCCCGCGAGGAGGTGGCCCGCTTCGTCGGCGCCCGCGCGGACGACGTCGTCGTGCTGACCCGGACGACGACCGACGCCACCAACCTCCTCGCCCGCGCGCTGCCGGAGGGCACCCCGGTCCTCGTCTTCGCGTCCGAGCACCACGCCTCCCTCCTGCCCTGGCCGGCGGCGACGACGCACCGGCTGCCCGTCCCCGCGTCGCCGGAGGAGGCGCTCGGCCGACTGGAGGCGGCCCTGCTCGGGCTCGCCGGCGGGCCGGCCCCGCTCGTCGTCGTCACCGGAGCCTCGAACGTCACCGGCGAGCTGTGGCCGGTCGAGCGGGCCGTCGCCGTCGCGCGGCGGCACGGTGCCCGCGTCCTCCTCGACGCCGCCCAGCTCGTCGCCCACCGCCGCGTCGACCTCGCCGCGCTGGACGCCGACTGGGTGGCCTTCTCCGGGCACAAGCTCCACGCCCCGTTCGGCACCGGCGCGCTGGTCGGGCGCCGCGACTGGCTCGACGCCGCCGACCCCTACCTCGCCGGCGGGGGTGCCAACGCCGCCCTCACCGCCCACGGCACCGAGGGGACCTCCCGCCCGGCCCCGCACGAGGGCGGCAGCCCCAACCTCCTCCGCGCCCTCGCCCCCGCCGCAATCGCACTCACTGCAGCCCTTGCCTACGGATCGCTCGCCCTCGTCTTTCGTCCGATCGGCGAAATGAAGCAACCGCGAACAGCCGGCCCCACGATCGCCCTCATCCAAAGCGACATGCTCGCCGATTGGAAGGGGACCGTCGAACGCGACGCCAATGTGATGCAGCAGCAGTCGCGGCTTTCGCTCGAAGCCGTGCGCGCGTCGCAACGCCCCATCGATCTCATCGTCTGGCCGGAGACGATGTTCCGCCAGCAGTTGTTCGTCCGCGACGACAAGAATCCGCCGCCAGAAGGGCTGGTGCATGAGTCGCGGTTCACGGCAGCGCTCGACGATTTGAA
>NZ_DAOLAC010000018.1:0-22379 GCF_035325325.1 Phycicoccus sp.
CGGGGGGGGCGGGGGGGGGGGGGGGGGGGGGGGGTGCTGCCCCCCCCCCGCCACGGGCCCGCCGACGCGCGGTGGGTCCGCGAGCTCCGTGGCCGCGGCCGCGCCACCGGCCTCCCCGGGCAGGTCGGCGGCGGGGATGTCGAGCACCCGCCCCGGGGACGTCGCCGTGGGCACGAGGACGAGGGTCTCGATACCGGGGAGGGGCGCGGACGGGCGGTGCCGGGTCACGAGCCGGAGGACGACGTCGCCGCGGCCGGCGAGGCCCAGCTGCTCACGCACGGACAGGGCGGCCTCCGGGGACGTGCGCCGGGCGGAGCTGAGGAGGACGACGTTCACGGGCGGGACTCCTCGACGACGGGGGTGGGCAGGCCGAGGCCGGCGGCCAGGGCCTCGACCCGCGGGCGCAGCTGCAGGTCACGGGCGCAGCGTGCGGCGAACTCGGCGCACGCGGCGCGCTGCTCCGCGGAGGCGTGACGGGCGGCGTGCGCGGCCGCCTCCACGGCCCGGGCGACCGCCTCGGGCGTGAGCTCGTCCACCGGGAACCACAACGGGTAGTCGCGCAGGACGTCGCTGGCCGCGTTGCCCGGGTCGTGCACGGAGACGATCGGCAGCGCGCTCGCCGTGTACTCGAACACCTTGCCGCTCGTGACGTACTTGCCCTTGCCGAGGATGAGCAGGGTCGCGTCGAAGGTGTCGTAGACCTCGCGGACCCGCTGCTTGGGCAGCGGACCGGCGTAGCGCAGGCCGTCGGCCGCGTGGTCGTCGACGATCCGCAGCAGCGCCGGGCTCGGGGTCGCGTAGTACCCGAGGTAGCCCCAGACCTCGGCCGTCGCGGCGTCGAGGTCGGCGGTGCGGGACCGGGCGAGGGCCCAGCCGTCGGCGAAGGGCTTGAGGGGCACCTTGGGGCTCACCGTGCCGATGTAGCCGAAGCGCAGCGGCCGGTCCGGCGGCGGTGGGCCCGTCCGCGCGACGGGCGCGAACTCCGGGTCGTAGCCGTTGGCGACCACGTGCATCCGCTCGGCGTGGTGCGGGTACCGCTCCTGGTGCCAGGCCCGGATCGGCTCGTTGACGAACCACACCTCGCGTGCGCCGGCGACGTACTCGCGCTCGAGGCGGGCCACCTCGGAGTCGTCGGCGTGCACCTGGGTGCCGTCGAAGACGTCGAGGGTCCACGCGTCGCGGTAGTCCATGACGTAGGGCACGCCGTGGGTGCGGTGGAGGTGGGCGGCCACCGTGAAGTCGACGTTCGGGTTCGCCGAGGCCACCACGAGGTCGACCGGGTCCGCGGCCTGGATGCGGTCGGCGGCCGCCTCGAGGGGGCGACGCCAGGGCCCGTAGCCGACCTCGGGGAAGTCGCGGACGTCGAGACGCTTGCGCCGGCGCAGCCAGAGGCGGGGGAAGAAGGCCCGGGTGGCGCTCCAGCGCCGCACGTCGGTCTCCAGCACCGGCCACTCGAACGGCACCCGCACGACCTCGATCCGGGGGTCGACCTTCTCCTCCAGGGACAGGTCCGTGCCGGTGAACCGGGTGAACGTCTCGCGGTCGGCGGTCAGCACGGTGACCCGCATCCCGGCCGCGGCGAACGCGTTGGCGGTCGCGAGCGCACGGTAGACCCCGCCGCCCCGGCACGGGGGGAACCCCCACGCGACGTAGAGCACGTGCGGAGCGCTGCTGCTGCTCGCGGGTGTGGACACGACGGACCTCCTGGTGGTGCGCGCACCCCGCGTCTGCCGAAGGAGGGCGCCCGCGGGCGACGACTCGCCGAGCAGGCTAGTCGACCGGTCCGGTCCGGCCGAACCGGACGGCCGCGCGGTCCCGCCCGCGCCCCGGGCCCGGCGGCTGCGGTGGCCGCGAGCCGCGGCCCTAGGCTGGGGACCGACAGGCCGGTCCACTGGACCGGCGCCTTCCGGACAGGAGGAGACCGTGGGAACCAGGGTCCAGGACAGCGCGGACGTCTCGCCGCAGGCACAGCTCGGCGACGGCACGTCCGTCTGGCACCTCGCGCAGGTGCGCGAGGGCGCGGTGCTCGGCGAGAACTGCATCGTGGGCAGGGGCGCGTACGTCGGCACCGGCGTGCGGATGGGCGACAACTGCAAGCTGCAGAACTACGCCCTCGTCTACGAGCCGGCGGTCCTCGAGGACGGGGTGTTCGTCGGACCCGCCGTCGTCTTCACCAACGACCACTACCCCCGGTCGGTCGACCCGGACGGCCGGCTCAAGCGGGGCGACGACTGGGAGGCCGTGGGCGTCACCTGCAAGGAGGGCTCGTCCATCGGCGCGCGTGCCGTGTGCGTCGCCCCGGTGACCATCGGCCGCTGGGCGATGGTGGCCGCGGGCTCGGTCGTCGTGAAGGACGTCCCCGACTTCGCCCTCGTCGCCGGGGTCCCGGCCCGGCGGCTACGATGGGTCGGCCGCGCCGGGGTGCCCCTCGAGCCCGCGGGCGAGGGCCGATGGGTCTGCCCGACGACCGGAGCGACCTACCTCGAAGACGACGACCGCCTGATGGAGGCTGCACAGTGACCGAGTTCATCCCGCCCGCCAAGCCGCTCATCGGCGACGAGGAGAGGGAGGCCGTCGACCGCGTCCTGCGCAGCGGCATGCTCGCGCAGGGCCCCGAGGTCAAGGCCTTCGAGGAGGAGTTCTCGGCACACTTCGGCCTCGGCCGCGCCTGCGTCGCGGTCAACTCCGGCACGTCCGGCCAGCACCTCGGGCTGCTCTCCTGCGGCGTCAAGGCCGGCGACGAGGTCATCGTCCCGTCGTTCACCTTCGCCGCCACCGCGAACTCGGTCGCCCTCACCGGGGCCACCCCGGTCTTCGCCGACATCGACGCCGACGACTTCTGCCTGTCGCCGGAGGCGGTCGAGGCCGCCATCACCGAGCGGACCGTCGGCATCATGCCGGTGCACCTCTACGGCCACCCCGCGAAGATGGACCGGCTCATGGCGATCGCCGAGCAGCACGGCATCCAGGTCTTCGAGGACGCCGCCCAGGCCCACGGCGCGAAGCTGAACGGCACGCCGGTCGGCGCCTTCGGCTCGTTCGCGATGTTCTCGCTCTACCCGACGAAGAACATGACCTCGGGCGAGGGTGGCATGGTCTCGGTGGCCAACGCCGAGATCGAGCGGAACATGCGCCTGTACCGCAACCAGGGCATGGAGAAGCAGTACCACAACGAGGTCGTCGGCCTGAACAACCGGATGACCGACATCCACGCCGCCATCGGCCGGGTGCAGCTGACCAAGGTCGACGGGTGGACCGCCACCCGGCAGCAGAACGCCGCGTTCTACGACGCGAACCTCGAGGGCGTCGTCGTGCCCCCGGTCGCCGCGGGCGCCGTGCACGTCTACCACCAGTACACGATCCGGGTCCCGCAGGACCGCGACGGCTTCTCGGCCGCGCTCAAGGAGCAGTTCAACGTCGGCTCGGGCATGTTCTACCCGGTGCCGAACCACCGCCTCGCGCCGTTCCAGGCCGACGTCGACCTCCCCGAGACCGAGAAGGCCGCGGCCGAGTGCCTCTCGCTCCCGGTGCACCCGTCGCTCTCCCAGGAGGACCTCGAGCGCGTCGTCACCGCGGTCAACACCCTCGCGAAGGCGGGCTCCTGATGGCGAACCTGCGCGCGGGCCTCATCGGCCTGGGGATGATGGGGCGCCACCACGCCCGCGTCCTCGCCAGCCTGCCGGGCGTCGACCTCGTCGCGGTCGCCGACCCCGGCGGTGACGTCCACGGCGTCGCCGGCGGCCGGCCGGTGGAGGCCGACATCGAGGCGCTCATCGCGCACGGTATCGACTACTGCATGGTCGCCGTCCCGACCGTCTACCACGAGCAGGTCGGCCTCACCCTCGCGGAGGCGGGCGTCCACGCCCTCATCGAGAAGCCGCTGGCCCAGGACACCGCGTCCTCGACCCGCGTGGCCGAGGCCTTCGCGGCCAAGGGTCTCGTCGGCGCGGTCGGCCACATCGAGCGCTACAACCCGGCCCTCCAGCAGGCCCGGTCCCGCATCGAGGCCGGGGAGCTCGGCGACCTGTACCAGGTCGTCACCCGGCGGCAGGGGCCCTTCCCGGCCCGGATCGCCGACGTCGGGGTGGTCAAGGACCTCGGCACCCACGACATCGACCTCACCGCCTGGGTCACCCAGCAGGAGTTCACCTCGGTGTCGGCCCGCACGGCCTTCCGTTCCGGGCGCGAGCACGAGGACATGGTCGCCGCGGTCGGGCAGCTCTCCGGCGGCACCATCACCAACCACCTCGTCAACTGGCTCTCGCCGTTCAAGGAGCGGGTCACGGTCATCACCGGCACCAAGGGCTGCTTCGTTGCCGACACGCTGACCGCCGACCTCACCTTCCACGCCAACGGACAGGTCGAGTCCTCGTGGGACGACATCGCGAACTTCCGCGGGGTCTCCGAGGGCGATGTCGTCCGCTTCGCGATCCCGAAGCCCGAGCCGCTGCGCACCGAGCACGAGCAGTTCCGCGACGCGGTGCTCGGGAAGGACGCGGACATCGTCACGATGCAGCAGGGCCTGCGCACCGTGCGCGTGGCCGAGGCGTGCATCGAGTCCTCGAAGACCGGCCAGGTCATCACCGTCTGACGACGCGACGGAGGGCCGGGGTCAGACGACCCCGGCCCTCCGTCGTCGCCGTCGTGGTCAGCGGGGCAGGTGCTCCTCGAGGGCAGCGACGGTGGCCGCCGCCGCCCGGCCCTCGCCGTAGGGCGCCTCGTCGGTCGGTGCGGGGGCGGGACGGTCGACGACCTCGGTGAGCGTCGAGACGTCCTGGACGAGCACGTTCCAGCCGAGGTCGACGGTCTCGGTCCACTCGGTCTCGGTGCGCACCGTCGTGCACGGGGTGCGCAGCAGGAAGGCCTCCTTCTGCAGGCCTCCGGAGTCGGTGACGACGGCCCGGGCCCGGCTGACCGCTCCGACCATCGCGGGGTAGTCGAGCGGCGCGATGGGGTGGACCGAGCCCTGCTCGAGGGGGATGCCCGCCTCGGCGGCCTTGGCGACCAGCCGCGGGTGGGCGGTGAGGACGACCGGGTGGGGGAGCGCGGCCAGGCCCTCGACGATGGCGCGCAGGCGCTGCGGATCGTCGGTGTTCTCGGCCCGGTGGATCGTCGAGAGGACGAAGGAGCCGGGCTCCAGGCCGGCCGGGGCGGCGGCGGGGGAGTCCGCGACGCGCCGCGCGGTCTCGAGGCAGACGTCGGTCATCACGTCACCGGTGACGACCGAGCGGTCGCCGAGGCCCTCGGCGCGCAGGTGCGCGAGCGCGACCTCGGTAGGGGCCAGGCACAGGTCGGCGGCGTGGTCGGTGAGCACGCGGTTGTGCTCCTCGGGCATCCGCCGGTTGTAGGAGCGCAGCCCGGCCTCCAGGTGGGCGAGCGGGAGGTGCAGCTTGACGGCCGAGAGCGCCCCCGCGATCGTGCTGTTGGTGTCGCCGTAGACGAGCACCCAGTCGGGGCGGTGCTCGAGGAGGACCGCGTCCATGGCCGAGAGCATCGCGCCGGTCTGCACGCCGTGCGAACCCGAGCCGACGCCGAGGTGGACGTCCGGGGCGGGGATGCCCAGGTCCTGGAAGAAGACGTCGGACATGTTGGCGTCGTAGTGCTGGCCGGTGTGCACGATGACGTGGTCGTGACCGGCGTCGGCCATCGCGTGGGCGACGGGCGCGAGCTTGACGAACTGGGGCCGGGCTCCGACGACCGACAGGACTCTCATGGGTGACCCTCCGGGGCGCTGGGATGCACGGGCACGCCCCGGTGGGGCGCCCCTAGGCTAACGGCTGGGGGATGGACCGCCATCGGCCCGGGCGGTGCCGGCCGGTGTACACAGACCTCCGAGTTCGAGTGGCCGGCCGCTGCTCGGTAGACTGCCGGGCGACCGCGGGCCGCCCGAGCCCGACCACGGCCACCCCCCAAGGACGGATACCCAGTGAAGATCTGCGTCGTTGCGCTCGGCAAGATCGGGCTGCCCCTCGCGGTCCAGTTCGCCGCGAAGGGACACGACGTCGTCGGCGTCGACGTCAACCCCGCGACGGTCGAGGCGGTCAACGCCGCCACTGAGCCCTTTCCCGGCGAGGCGCACCTCCAGGAGAAGCTGACCGAGCTGGTGCCGGCTGGCCGACTGCGGGCCACGACCGACTACGCGGACGCGGTCCCCGGCGCCGACGCCGTGGTCCTCGTCGTTCCGCTGTTCGTCGACGGGAGCGGCACCCCGGACTTCGGGTGGATGGACGCAGCGACCCGCAGCCTCGCCGAGCACCTGACGCCCGGCACCCTCGTCTCCTACGAGACCACGCTCCCGGTCGGCACGACCCGCACCCGCTGGAAGCCGATGCTCGAGGAGGTCTCGGGCCTCACCGAGGGGGAGGACTTCCACCTCGTCTTCAGCCCCGAGCGGGTGCTCACCGGCCGGGTGTTCGCCGACCTGCGCAAGTACCCCAAGCTCATCGGCGGACTGTCCGCGGCGGGAGCGGAGCGCGCCCGGGAGTTCTACGAGGCGGTGCTCGAGTTCGACGACCGGCCCGACCTGGCCCGTCCCAACGGGGTCTGGGACCTCGGCTCTGCCGAGGCCTCCGAGCTGGCCAAGCTCGCCGAGACGACCTACCGCGACGTCAACATCGGCCTGGCCAACCAGTTCGCCCGGTTCGCCGACCGCCAGGGCATCGACATCTACTCGGTCATCGCGGCGAGCAACTCCCAGCCGTTCAGCCACATCCACCAGCCCGGCATCGCGGTCGGGGGCCACTGCATCCCCGTGTACCCGCGCCTCTACCTGCACACCGACCCCGACGCGACCGTCGTCACCGCAGCGCGCGCGGCGAACAAGGCGATGCCCGAGTACACCGTCGGGGTGCTCGAGGGCGCCCACGGCTCGCTCGAGGGACAGCGGGTCGTTGTCCTCGGCGCGTCCTACCGCGGAGGGGTCAAGGAGACGGCGTTCTCGGGCGTGTTCGACACCGTCACCGCCTTGGCAGCCCGGGGCGCGACCGTGCTCGTGCACGACCCGATGTTCGACGACGCCGAGCTCGAGCGGCTCGGCTTCACGCCCTACCACCTCGGCGACGCCGTCGATGCGGCGGTCGTCCAGGCCGACCACTCCGAGTACCGGGGGCTGCGTCCGAGCGACCTGCCCGGCGTGCGCACGCTGGTGGACGGCCGCCGGATCACAGCGGCCGCGGACTGGTCCGGCGTCACCCACCGGACCGTCGGGTTGCCGCAGGAGGTCGTCGCCCCGTGAGCTCGGCCGACGGCGTGGACCCGGCCCCGGAGAGTGCCTTCACGCGCAAACGGCGGGTCGTGATGATGGTCGGCAACGACATCGCGCACGACACCAGGGTGCTGAAGATGGGCCTGACCCTCGCCGACGCCGGCGTCGATGTGACCCTCCTGGGGTACGCGTCCTCGGGCGTGCGGGAGGAGCGGGCGTTCGGCAAGGTCCGGATCCTGCGGGTCCCGGTCGAATGGCGCCTGCGCAAGGCGTTCACCAAGGCCCGGGACCGGCGCCGCCAGCCCCGCCTCGGCATCGGCATGCGCCCCACGGCCCGACGCACCCTCGACCTCACCGCCTCGCTGCGCCGCCAGGAGGCGGACGCCCTCGGCACGCGCACGACCGGCCTGCGCGCACGTGAGGTCGCCGCCGAGCAGTTCGCTGCGCGCATCCGCGCGGGCGTCGACCGGCGAACCGCGCGCCTGGAGCGCAAGGCGTGGCGGGTCTACGACGGACTCCAGTCACGCAACGGGCACCTTGCCAGCTGGCGCCGGCTGCTGCCGCAGATCGACGACTACGAGATCGCCTTCGGGCCGGTGCTCGACCACCTCGAGTGGGACGTCCTGCACGCCCACGACGTGCACCTCATCGGCGTCGCCAGCCGGGCCGTCGCCCGGCGTCGCGCCGAGGGGCGCTCGGCCGCCTGGGTCTACGACGCCCATGAGTACGTCGCCGGCCTCTCGATCTACGGGTCGCGTACGGTCCGTCAGCGTGCGGCCTACCTCGACCTCGAGTCGGAGTACATCCACGACGCCGATGTCGTGGTCACCGTGACGCAGCCGCTGGCGGAGCAGCTCCGGGACGACTACGGGCTCGAGAAGACCCCGGCGGTCGTCATGAACAGCCCGATGCTGGGGGCTGCCGACCTGCAGGTGCCGCGCACCTTGCGCGAGCAGGTCGGACTGGCACCTGAGGTGCCGCTCGTCGTCTACAGCGGTGGTGTCACCCCGGTGCGTGGCGTTGCGACCGCGGTCGAGGCGCTCGTGCATCTGCCCGAGGTCCACCTCGCCGTGGTGGCCGTGCCCAACGTACGGATGCCCGCGGCCGAGCGACTGGCGGCCCGGGCCAGCGAGCTCGGGGTCGCCGGACGGGTCCACCTGCTCGACCCCGTGCCCCCAGACGAGGTGTCGGCCTACCTGCGCGGCTGCGACGTCGGACTGCTCCCGATCCACCACTACGGTAGCCATGAGGTGGCCCTCGCGAACAAGCTCTTCGAGTACCTGCATGCGGGCGTCCCCCTGCTCGTCAGTGACTGCCGGGCCCAGGAGGCGTTCGTCCACGAGCACGGCGTCGGGCGAGTGCACGTCGCGGACGACGTCGGTTCCTTCGTCACCGAGCTGCGCGCCCTGCTGACCGACCTGCCGCGTTACCGCGCGGTCGTCGCCGCGGACGCCGACCTGCTCGCGCCGTTCGCCTGGGACCGCCAGGAAGCGGTGCTTCGAGAGGTCTACCGTGGTCTGCTCGGCGCTGAGCACGTGCACGAGCCGATCGAGGTCACGCCGCTGGAGGGCCTGCGGGAGCGGCCGGCCGAGCGCACCGATCGGGCCTCCTACGTGGGTATCGGGCCCGCGAACATGGCCGGTCAGGCGTGGGAGTGGGCCAAAGCGCTCGAGCGCAACATCCCCGGCGTCCGGACCGAGGTCGTGGCGACCGACCGGGGCGGCCCGCTCACCTTCCCAGCCGACCAGCTCGTCCCCACGGACCGGTATGCCAAGGACTGGGCGTGGGCAGCCGGCTTCCAGGCCCGGGCCCTCGAGACGTGGACCCATGCCCTGCTCGAGGCCGGGCGCCCAGTGTTCGGGCTGCGCAACGGCCGCGACTTCACCGGAGACGCCGACGTCCTGCGCGCGGTGGGGGTGCGCGTCGGGCTCATCCTGCACGGCTCCGAGATCCGCAACCCCGCACGGCACGCGCACTGGACCCCCTGGTCGCCCTTCCGCAACTCCCGCGACGAGCTGACCGTCCGGCTCCAGGGCGTGGTCGACAGCCTCGCACCGCTGATCGAGGACTTCCCGGACCCGGTCTTCGTCTCCACCCCGGACCTCCTGCTCGACGTTCCCCGAGCGCAGTGGCTCCCGGTCGTCGTCGACGTCGACGCCTGGTCCGCCGACACTCCCGTCCTGGAGCGCGACCGGCCGGTGGTCCTGCACGCGCCGAGCCGCGCCAGCCTCAAGGGCACCGCCTTCGTCGACGCCGCCTTGAGCACGCTGCACGACGAGGGGGTCGTGGACTACCGGCGCATCGAGAAGGTCGCGCCGGAGGCCATGCCCGGCCTCATCGCGGCCGCGGACATCGTCCTCGACCAGTTCGCCATCGGCAGCTACGGTGTCCTCGCCGTCCAGGCCCTCGCGGCCGGGCGCGTCGTCGTCGGTCACGTCATGCCCGAGGTGCGCGAGGCGGTGGGCGAACTGCCGATCACCGAGGCCGCACCGGACACGCTGGAGGAGGTCCTGCGCGACCTCCTCGCCGATCGTGACGGCGCGCGGGCGCAGGCCGCGGCGGGGGTCTCCTTCGTCCGCGAGACGCATGACGGCCGCCGGGCCGCGCAGGTCCTCCACGAGGTTCTCGGTGTGCGCGGTGACGCTCCGGGTCCACCCTGAGACCACTCTCCGGATCGTGCCGCCGGATTTCGACGAACGTGTTGTCGGTGCCCGCCACGTGTGCGATGGTTCTGTGGCGTCGTGTGACTGGTGGTGCCACTGGTACATGACGGGCGGGCAAGGTACGCAGGGGCCGGCCGCCGCTGATTGCTGTCGAGTCCCGTGAGAGGTGAGTGTCATGCGCCGGTTCCTCGCTGTCCTGGCGACGACCGTCGTGTTCGTCGTGACCGGTGTCGTGGCGACCGGAGGGGGGGCACAGGCCGCACCCCGCCCCGTCCCCCCGGCGCAGCACACCGCACCGCTCGCGGCCCCGCCCGTCGGCACGCCCGCGGCCACGCTCGCGACCGCCGACCGGACGCGGGCCGCGGCGCACCTGCGGGCCACCGCGCGCGACGTGCGGGTGGTCTCGGCCTCCCAGGAGGTCTCGGCGCCCGACGGCCCGCGGGTCGTCGGGCTCACGTGGTCCGGCCCAACCGACGGCCTCGTCGTCGAGTACCGGACCCGGACCGGGTCGGGGGAGTGGTCCGGCTGGCAGGAGACCGAGGCGGACGACCACGGACCCGACCCGGGCACGGGCGAGGGCAAGGGCGAGCGCCCCGGCTCGGACCCCATCGCCGTCGGCACCGGGACGAGCGTCCAGGTGCGGGCGCTCGGGACCTCGGCTCAGCGCACGAGCAAGATCGCGCTGACCGTCGTCGACCCCGGCAGCTCGCCGGCCGACCAGAGCGTCGGGACGGCGATGCCGGGTGCTGCCGGTGCGGCCGCCGCGCGCCCGGTCATCTACACCCGGGCCCAGTGGGGGGCCGACGAGCGGCTGCGCAACGGGCCGGTCCTCTACGCCGGGGTCAAGGCCGCCGTCGTGCACCACACGGTCAACTCGAACTCGTACTCGGCGGCCGACGTGCCTGCGCTGATCCGCGGCATCTACGCCTTCCACGTCAACGGGCGCGGGTGGAGCGACATCGGCTACAACTTCATCATCGACCGCTTCGGGCGGATCTGGGAGGGCCGCTACGGCGGGATGGACCGGGCGGTCGTCGGTGCGCACTCGCTCGGCGTCAACTCCTGGACGACCGGCATCGCGACCCTCGGCGACTTCACCACCGCCACCGCGCCGCCGGCCGTGATCAGCGCCTACCAGCGGCTCATCGCCTGGAAGGCCCAGATCCACCAGTTCGACCCGGCGAAGACCGCCAACCTCGCCGGGAAGATCCGGCGTGGGGTCAGCGGCCACCGCGACGTGTACTCGACCGAGTGCCCCGGAAACGGGCTCTACCGGTACATCCCGACGATCGCGGCCGGGGCCTCACCACCGGTTCGGGGCCTGCCCTCGCTGACCGTCGGCCGGGACACGGACAACAACGGGGACAACGACATCGTCCTCACCAACGACTCCCACGACCTGCTGCTGGCTCATGCCCAGGGGGGTCAGATCCAGGCCCCCGAGCGGCTCGCGGCCGGCTCGTGGCGGGGCGTCGACTCGGCGATCTCGGTCGGTGACTGGAACGGCGACCGCGTCGCGGACCTCATGGCCCGCTCGACGTCGACCGGCGACCTCCTCCTCTACCGAGGCAACGGGGTGGGCAGCCTGCAGTCCGCACTCAAGATCGGCCACGGGTGGCAGGCGATGTCCCGGATCACCGGGGTCAACGACCTCACCGGTGACGGGTACAACGACGTCGTCGCCGTGGACGGGGCGAACGCCCTGCGGATCTACGCGGGCACGGGCAGCGGACGGTTCCAGTCCGGGCGGGTCATCGGGACGGGCTGGTCGGGCATCCGGCTCATCGTCGGCGTCGGCGACTGGGACGGCAACGGAGTCCGGGACGTCCTGGGTGTGACCACCTCCGGCACCGCGGTCGTCTACCGGTGGGCGGGTTCGGGCCTGCGCACCCTGGCCGTGCTTCCGGGGGACTGGAGCCAGTACGCCAGCGTCACCGCCCTGGGCGACGCGACCGGGGACACCCGCGTCGACGTCCTCGGGGTGGACGCCTCGGGCGTCGGGACGATCATCTCGAGCACCGGCAACCCGGCCCAGACGCAGTCAGTGCCGCAGTCCCGCAGCTTCGCCGGGTACTCGGTGTACACCGGATGAGCGCTCGCGCAACCACCCGCGCGACGTGGCCGACGCGTCTCGGCCGGGTCCTCGCCGGGCTGGCGCTGACCGCCGGAGTCGCGGTGGTCCCGGCCGTCCCCGCCGAGGCCGCCGGACCCGGCCCGACCGTCCACCTGGCGGGCCGCGGTTGGGGGCACGGTATCGGGATGTCCCAGTGGGGCGCCTACGGGGCCGCCACCGCCGGCCTGACGTGGGCGCGGATCCTCGCGTTCTACTACCCGGGGACGGCGCAGGCGACCGGCTGGGACCGGTACGCGATCCGGGTCCAGCTCTCCCCGATGCGGGGCACGCCCACCGCGGTCCGGCCCGCGAGCGGGTTGCTCGTCGACACCGGCGGGTGCACCGAGGCACTGCCGGTGAGCACCGACACCACCGGCTGGCGGGCCGCTCGCTCCGGGTCCTCCTGGGTCCTGCAGCGACGCTCGGTCCTCGCCGGCGGCTGGGTCGGCGCGACGTCCACCTGCCCGGTGGCGGGCGCGGCCGACATCACCTTCCGGAACTCGTCCCACGCGTCGACCGCGGCGGTGACCGTCATCACCGCCACCGGAGCGACCCGGGACTACCGGGGCTGGGTGAGCACCGCGCTGTCCGGCTCGACCCTCGAGACGGTCAACGTCGTCATGCTCGACGACTACGTCGCCTCCGTGGTGCCCGGCGAGATGCCGGCGAGCTGGCACCCCGAGGCCCTCGCGGCCCAGGCCGTGGCCGCGCGGACCTACGCCGCCGCGCGCCTCGGATCCTCGGGCGCGTGGGACATCTGCGACACCACGGCCTGCCAGGTCTACCCGGGGCGCTCCAGCGAGCAGGCGTCCTCGACGGCGGCCGTGACGGCGACCTCGGGCCTGGTGCTCACCTCCTCTGGCGCCCCGATCACGGCCATGTTCAGCTCCTACAACGGCGGCCAGACGGCGGCGGCGAACGCGCCGTATCTCATCGCGCAGCCGGATCCGTACGAGGCGCGCTTCGCCACCCCCTCGGCCACCTGGCACGTCGAGGTCCCGGCGTCGAGCCTGGAGGCGAAGTGGCCGGCCATCGGTTTGTTCCGCGAGCTGCGCACACAGCGCGACGGGGCCGGCCGTTGGGGCGGACGGGTGACGAGCGTGACCCTCGTCGGCACCGCGGGGACCGTCACGGTGTCGGGGGGTTCGTTCCAGAGCGCCTTCGGCCTCCGCTCGACGTACTTCGCGCCCGAGTCGGTCGACGTGGGAGCGGACATCCCGGCCACCGGGTTCACCGACGTCGTCGCCCGCGACTCGGCCGGCACGGTGTGGGTCTACCCGGGGAACGGCCGGGCCGGCTGGTTGGCCCGGCGGCAGCTGGCGACCACGAACGGTGTGCGCCAAGTCCTCTCGCCGGGGGACATGACCGGCGACGGGCTCGACGACGTCCTGCTCGTGACGACCGGTGGTTACCTCGACCTGCTCCCGGCGCTGCCGGACGGCACACTGGGCCCGGCCCGCCGGATCGGCTCCGGGTGGGGGACGTACTCGGAGCTGACGGCGCCCGGGGACATGACGGGCGACGGCTTCCCGGACCTGCTCGCTCGGGACTCCTCCGGCGTGGTCTGGATCTACCGGGCCGACGGCACCGGCGGGTGGCTGGGACGCACGAAGGTCTCCTCCGGGTGGGGCTCCCTGCGTCGGTTCACGGCCGTCGGCGACTTCAGCGGGCAGGGCCGGATCGGGCTCACCGTGGTGGACGCGCAGGGCGGTCTGCGCCTCTACACCTTCTCGTCGAGCGGCACGTGGGTCGGCAGCACGCGCATCGGCTGGGGCTGGTCCACCTTCACGGCGTTCGCCGGCCCGGGCGACTTCGACGGCGACGGCAACCCCGACCTGCTCGCGCGCGACGCCGCCGGGGCCCTGCAGCTCTATCGGGGCAACGGCACCGGAGGGTGGCTGCCGCGGGTCCGGGTCGGCTCGGGCTGGAACTCCATGGCGGACATCACGAGCTGAGGTCGACGGCGAGCGGGGCGCCGGTGGCCTCGCGGACCTGCTCCTCGGTGACGTCCGGGGCGAGTTCGCGCAGGACGAGACCGTCGTCGGTGACGTCGATGACGGCGAGGTCGGTGATGATCCGCTGGACGACGGCCTTCCCGGTGAGCGGCAGGCTGCACTCCTGCACGATCTTGTGCGAGCCGTCCTTGGCGACGTGCTCCATGAGGACGACGACCTTCTTCGCGCCGTGGACGAGGTCCATCGCGCCGCCCATCCCCTTGACCATCTTCCCGGGGATCATCCAGTTGGCGATGTCGCCGGTCGCGGAGACCTGCATCGCCCCGAGGATGGCGGCGTCGACCTTGCCGCCGCGGATCATCCCGAACGAGAGCGCGGAGTCGAAGTAGGAGGCGCCGCGGCGCACCGTGACGGTCTCCTTGCCGGCGTTGATGAGGTCGGGGTCGACGGCGTCGTCGGTGGGGTAGGCGCCGACGCCGAGGATGCCGTTCTCGGACTGCAGGACGATCTCGACGTCGTCGGGGACGTAGTTCGGGACGAGGGTCGGCAGGCCGATGCCGAGGTTGACGTAGGCGCCGTCCTCGAGCTCGGCGGCGGCACGGGCGGCCATCTGCTCACGGGTCAGGGGCATGGCTCAGGCCTCCTCGGCGGCGCGGACGGTGCGCTTCTCGATGTGCTTGTCTGCGGCCTGCTCGGGGGTGAGCGGCAGCACCCGCTGGACGTAGATGCCGGGCAGGTGCACCTCGTCGGGGTCGAGCTCGCCGGGCTCGACGAGCTCCTCGACCTCGGCGACCGTGACCCGGCCGGACATCGCGCACAGCGGGTTGAAGTTGCGGCTGGACTTGTTGAAGACGAGGTTGCCGTGCCGGTCGCCCTTCCACGCGCGCACGAGGCCGAAGTCGGCGACGATCGCGTGCTCGAGGACGTACTCGCGCTCGGCGCCGTCCGCGTCCGCGAACACCCGCACCTCCTTGGCGGGGGAGGCCTTCTCGACCCCGCCGGCACCGTCGTACTTCCACGGCAGGCCGCCGTCGGCGACCTGGGAGCCGACTCCGGTCGGGGTGAAGAACGCGGGGATGCCGGCGCCGCCGGCCCGCAGCCGCTCGGCGAGCGTGCCCTGGGGCGTCAGCTCGACCTCGAGCTCGCCCTCGAGGTACTGCCGGGCGAACTCCTTGTTCTCGCCGACGTAGCTCGAGACCATCCGCCGGATC
Source organism: Phycicoccus sp. (assembly GCF_035325325.1). Classification (NCBI taxonomy): domain Bacteria; kingdom Bacillati; phylum Actinomycetota; class Actinomycetes; order Micrococcales; family Intrasporangiaceae; genus Phycicoccus; species Phycicoccus sp. The sequence continues at coordinate 15,147 of NZ_DAOLAC010000018.1, forward strand.
TGCTTGCTCTGCAGGAGGATGCCGAGCCCCCAGTCGTCGACCCCGCAGTTGTTGGAGACGACCTCGAGGTCCTTCGTGCCGGCCCGGTGCAGCTCGGCGATGAGGACCGAGGGGATACCGCAGAGCCCGAACCCGCCGACGGCGAGGGTCGCCCCGTCGGAGATCCCGGCCACGGCCTCGGCTGGTGTGGTGACGACTTTGTCCATACCGGGGACTCTAGTGCGGGCCGGGCAGCCCCCGGCGACCGGGCGGGACCACACGAGCCGGCCCGGCAGACGGTGCGCGGCACCACTGTCGACCGCTCGCCGGGCACCCTGACCTGCGGCATCGGCCGAACGGACGGACCCGGACAAGTACACGTTTGTAATTCGGTCGAAGCGGTTGCGCGGGGCTCGTGGGCAATGGGAGAACTGGTGTGCCCGGTGATCCGGCGGTGACGGATGTGACTTCTGTGACGTCCCTGACCACGGACCGCCGAGTGCGCCCGGACCCCTGCCCCGGGCGCCACACCCGTTCTGGATGGAGCCCCTGTGTCCCTGCCCAGCCCCGACCAGCCCTCGGCCCGTCGGCTCCCCGTGCGCACCCTCGGTGCGCTCTCGGCGTCGGTGATCGCGCTCCCGCTGGCCTCCGGCGCGGCCGATGCCGCGACCATCCCCCTCCCGAAACCGAGCCGGGCGCTGCCGACCTCCCTCGACGTCGCGCCGCCCTACGAGCCGGGCACCCAGTGCCTCACCGAGAACCAGCCCGGTCCGGTCGCCTTCGCCAAGCTGCTCAACGCGACCTACGGCACCCACGTCTGGGGCGTGCTGCGCAAGTGCGACCAGGAGCACGGCGAGGGGCGGGCCCTGGACTGGATGCTGGACTCGACCAAGCCGGCCAACCTCGCCATCGGCAACGCCGTGACCCGGTGGCTGGCCGCCCCCGACGCCCAGGGGCGCCAAGGTGCGATGGCCCGCCGCTTCGGCATCAACTACATCATCTTCAACCGGCAGATCTGGAAGGCATGGGCTCCCGAGCGCGGCTGGGCTCCCTACACCGGCTCCTCCCCGCACACCGACCACATCCACCTGTCCTTCACCTGGGACGGCGCGGTGCAGCGCACCTCATGGTGGACGGGTGTCGCGATCACCTCCTACCTCAGCGGCCCGCCCGGCGTCTCCCAGCCGACCTCGCGCAACCCGAAGGACTACGTCAACGTCACCCTGCGCAAGGGTTCGCGCGGCATCGCGGTCGAGGTCCTCCAGAAGTCGATCGGCGGGCTCGCCGTCGACGGCTCGTTCGGGCCGGCCACCGAGGCGCGGGTCATCGCGTACCAGCGGTCCAAGGGCCTGACGGCCAACGGCGTCGTCGACAGCCGGGTGTGGAACGCCCTCATCGGCACGCCGGCGACCGGCTCGACCGGAGGCACCGGCTCGACCGGGTCGGTCTCGACGACGCCGCCCACCTCGACCCTCGCCAAGTACGTCGGCGTCGTCCTGCGCAAGGGCTCGCGCGGCACCGCGGTGTCCGTGCTCCAGAAGGCGATCGGCGGCCTGGCCGTCGACGGCTCGTTCGGGCCGGCGACCGAGGCGCGGGTCAAGGCCTACCAGAAGTCCAAGAAGCTCACCCAGAACGGCGTCGTGGACAGCCGGGTCTGGAACGCCCTGATGGGCAAGCCCGTCACGGTTCCGGTGAGCTCGACGACGTCACCGCTCGCGAGGTACTCCGGGCTGACCCTTCGCCTCTGGTCCCGTGGTGACGCGGTCAAGGCCCTGCAGAAGGCGGTGGGCGGGCTCGTCGTCGACGGTTCGTTCGGGCCGAAGACCCTCGCCCGGGTGAAGGTCTGGCAGAAGAGCAAGGGCCTGGCGGTCGACGGCGTCATCGACGCCAAGGACTGGAAGGTCCTCATGAGCGGCACGGCGACCGCGCCCAGGCCCGCGACGACGGCTCCGACGACGCCGGCCCCGGCGAGCCCGACCATCTCGGTGACCACCGAGCTGACCAGCTCGAAGACCGTGACGCTGCGCAAGGGCTCCCACGGAGCCCCGGTCTCGGTCCTCCAGCGCGCGCTCGGAGGGCTCGCCGTCGACGGTCGCTTCGGCCCGGCGACGCAGGCCCGCGTCATCAGCTTCCAGCGCTCGGTCCACCTCCCGGCCACCGGGGTCGTCGACCGGAAGACCTGGGATGCCGTGGAGCGCGCCGCGCACCCGCTCCTGCCGTACTGGAACACGGTCCTCAAGCGCGGGTCGCGCGGTGCGGCCGTCGTCGCCCTCCAGAAGGCTCTCAGGGTGACGGCGGACGGCTCCTACGGCCCCGCCACCGAGGCCGCCGTCAAGGCCGCGCAGCGGGCCGCGCACCTCGCCCAGACCGGCGTCGTCGCCACCCTCACCTGGAAGGCCGTCGAGGCCCGCCTGCGCTGATCCCCGGTCGTCAGGCCGTCGCGGTGACGCCCTCGCTCGCCAGGCGCCGCCGCAGCACCTCCGGGTCCGGGGTGCCGCGGGTCAGGACGACGGAGCCGTCGCCGGCCCACGCGGCGAGCGCGGTGCGGAGGAACGCCTCGGTGTCCGTCGTGCTCGTGTGCACCCGCTCGCCCGGGCCGGTCGCGTCGGGGACGAGGTCGCCGAGCGTCACCTCGGTGCCGCCGGTCCGCAGCCCGGCCGCCGCCGGGTCGGGGTCCTCCCAGGGCACGAACACGTCGCCGTGGGTCGCCAGCTCGCGCGCCTCGTCGACGGCCCCGGCGGGAACCGGCTCGGGGGCCGAGCGCGCGAGCGCCGCGAGGGTCACGACGACGAGGCGCCCGGGAGCGTCGCCGGTGCCCGGCTCGTCCGTGACGACGACGGCGGGGTCCCCGACCGGGTCCGGGCTCGGGACGAGGGGGGCGCGGAGGGCCCACCCCGCGAGCGCCAAGGGGAGCGGGCGCAGGTGGGGGGGGAGGCCGAGCCGGACCGTGTCCCCGGGGGAGACGTCGAGCTCGTCCTGAAGCAGGTTGGCCGCCTTGGCCACCCAGTTGGCGACGACCCGGGCCGAGAGCTCGACCCGCTCGCCGCGGGTCGGTCCGTCGGTGTCGTCGTAGACGGTGACCCGCGGGCGTCCGGGGTCGGCGGCGACCAACCGGGCGAGCAGGGCGGCGGGCGTGGTGTCGGGGACCATCGCCGCCACGGTAGCAACGAGGGCGCCGACTAGGCTCTGCGGCCATGACCGACCCCGCCCCCGAGCCCGGCCACGTCCTGACCCGGGTGGCCCTCGGTGCGGGCCTCTGGGTCGTCGTCGTCACCGCCGTCGGGGGCCTGCTCGCGGCCGTCGGCGGCTGGTCGCCGTGGGTCGGCTGGCCGGTCGCCGTCCTCGCGGCGGCCGGCTCGGTCGCGGTCGTCCGCGGGCTCCCGGGGGTGCGGCTCGGGGCCGGCGCGGCCGCCGCGATGGTCGCCCTCGTCGCCGGGTTCGCCGTGTACGCCGGCGTCACGCACTCCGAGCACGTCCTCCCCCGCCGCGACGCCGCGAGCAACCTCCAGGCCGCGGTGAGCCTCGCCGCCACGCACGAGCGCGTCGTGCCGGTCGACCCGTCGGTCATCGGCGGGAGCGCGGCGCCGTCCCCGCCCAGGGCGCCGCCTTCTCCCGGGTGGGGTCGCCCGCCTCGCCCGCCGTGCAGCCGCAGTTCCTCCTGGCACCGGCGGTCGTCTACGGCTACGGCGTCTGGGTGGGGGGACCTCCGGTGGCGCAGTGGCTTCCGGCCGTCGTCATGGCCCTGGTCCTCCTCGTCGTCGGGCTGTTCGCCGCCCACCTCGCCGGACCGTGGTGGGGCGTCGCCGCGACCGGGCTCACCGCCGTCCTCTTCCCCGTCCTCAACGTCGCCCACGGCACGTACTCCGAGCAGCTGGCCCTGCTCACCCTCACGGGCGGGCTGCTGGCGGTGACCCTCGCCGTCGGCCGGGTCGGGCGGCCGGTGGAGCGGCTGGCCGTGCTCGGTGGGGTGCTCGTCGGCGGCACCGGGCTGGCCCGGGTCGACGCCCTGCGCGAGGTGCTCCTCCTCGTCCCGTTCCTCGCCGTCGGTGCGGCGCTCGGCCACCGGTGGGTCCGCCCGGCGGCGCTCGGGCTCGTGGCCTCGAGCGTCGTGGCCTGGGCGCTGGCCCTCGGGCTCTCCTACCGCTACCTCGGCGACATCCATGCCAGCCTCCTCCCGCTCGCCGCGATCGCCGTCGTCGTCCTCGCCGGGTCGGTGGCGGGACTGCGGCTGTGGCGGCGGGGTCGGCGGCTTCCCGCCGGGCTGACCAGTCGGTTGCCCGGTGCGGTCGCGGTGCTCACCCTTGCCGTCGGGGTCGGGCTGTGGACCCGCCCGTGGTGGATGACGGTGCGCCAGGACCCGACCGACCCCGGAGCGGTGTACGTCGCGGGCATGCAGCGGCGGCAGGGGCTGCCCGTCGACGGCGGGCGCACCTACGCCGAGCACACCGTCGACTGGCTCTCCTGGTACGTCGGCTGGGTGGCGCTCGTCGTCGCGCTGCTCGCCCTCGCGGCCGTCCTCCGGCAGGCCTTCCGGGCCCTGACCGAGGGACGCCTCGCGCCGTGGGCGCCGGTGCTCGTCGTGGCGGCCGGGTCGACCGTGCTCACCCTGCTGCGGCCGGGCATCACCCCCGACCACCCGTGGGCGGACCGGCGGCTGCTCATCATGCTGCCGTTCGTCGTCGTGCTCGTGGTCGTCGCAGCCGCCTGGGCTGCGCGCCGGCTCACGGCATCCGGGCGCCGGTGGGGGACACCGCTGGTCGCCGTGCTGACCGTGCTGGCCGTCGGCGTCCCCGCGGTGCTCGCGACCTGGCCGTTCCGCGGGGTCGGCGTGGAGCGCGGGTCGCTCGCCGCAGCCCGGGACGTGTGCGCGGTGCTCGGGCCGGACGACGTCGTCCTCGGCATCGACGGGCGCGCCTCGTCGGAGTGGCCGCAGACCGTGCGCGGGATGTGCGGGCGCCCGTTCTTCGTCGCGACCACCCCGGTGCGCAAGGACCCGCACCGGCTCGCCGCCCTCGTCGCGGAGCTGGCGCGCGGAGCCGCGTCGAGCGGCCACCGGCTCGTCGTCCTCGCTGCCGACGGCCCGGAGGCCATCGAGGGGCTCGGCCTGACGCCGCGGTCGGTGGTCGACATCCGCTTCCCCGAGGAGGAGCACGCCCTCGACCGGCCGCCGCGCCGGACCGACCTCGGCGGGGTCAGGGTGTCCGTGGCCGAGGTGCCGGCCGGCTGAGCCTCAGGCCCGGCTGAACTGGCCCGCGGCCCGCCGCTGGACGGCTCCACAGGTGTGCGCGTCGACCGCGACGACGAGGCCCGGGCGGGTCGAGCGCGGGCCGTAGGGGGAGCCGTCCGGGTGGACGACCGCCCCACCGGCCTCGGTGACGAGCAGCGTGCCCGGCGCGTGGTCCCACGGGTTGGAGCGCGAGTAGACGATGTAGTCGGTCTCGCCCTCGACGAGCTTCGGGTAGTCGACGCCGCAGCACACCCAGGACAGCCGCATCGGCGGCAGGCCGGGGAGGGCGTGGTCGCGCAGGGACCACATCGAGGTGACGCCGACCGGGTCGCGGTCGGGAGAGACGGGCGCGCAGGTCATCCGCTCGCCGTCGCGGAAGGTGCCGGCCCCCTTCTCCGCGACCCAGGTCCGGCCGTGCTCGGGCTGGTGGATCCACGCCCGGACGGTCTCGTCGCCAATGACCTCCGCCACCATGACGGCATGGTCGGGGGAGCCGTGGACGAAGTTCTTCGTGCCGTCGACGGGGTCGACGGTGAAGGCGTGCTCGGCCGCGAGGTAGCGGTCCATCAGCGTGTGGTCGGCGGCGAAGGCCTCCTCGCCGAGGACGACGGCGTCGGGGTGGGCCTCGAGCAGCCGCCGGGTGATGACGACCTCGGCCTCGCGGTCGGCGACGGTCACGAGGTCGCCGGGGTTCTTCTCCATCACCTCGCCGTCGGCGAGCGAGCGGAACCGGGGGGTGATCACCTCGGCGGCGACCTCCCGCAGGAGGTCGGCGACAGCGTCGGTCGACAGGCCGGACATGGGGGCAACGGTCGCACACGCCGCGACGTCGGCCAAAACCGTCCTGTCGAACCGTGCTGACCTGCGCGTTCCTCGTGCCCGGCCGCTGGGTAGGGTCCGGTCATGGCGAGGTTGCGGCGGGTGTCCCCGCGGTCGGCGGGGTGGACGCGCAGGCGGGCCGGGAAAGGTTTCTCCTACCGCGACGCCGGGGGCGAGGCGCTGCCCCGTGAGGAGGTCGAGCGCATCCGCTCGCTCGCCATCCCGCCGGCGTGGGAGGACGTGTGGATCTGCCCGTACCCCAACGGGCACATCCAGGCCGTGGGTACGGATGCCGCGGGCCGCCGCCAGTACCTCTACCACCCGGCCTGGCGCACCGCCCGCGACGAGCTGAAGTTCGACCGGGTCAAGGCCGCCGGCACCCGGCTGGCCACGGCGCGCGAGCGGATCATCGAGGATCTCGCGGGGGAGGGGATGCCGCTGGCGCGCGCGGCGGCGACCGCGACCCGGCTGCTCGACCTCGGCTACTTCCGGATCGGGTCGGACGCCTACACCGACGCCAACGGCTCGTTCGGCCTGACGACGCTGGAGCGGCGGCACGTGCGCCGACGGGGGGGCGACCTGGTGTTCTCGTTCGTCGGCAAGTCCGGCGTCGAGCACTCGATCACGGTCAGCGACCCGCAGGTCATCGAGTCGCTCAACTACATGCGGCGCCGGCGCGGGGGCTCCAGGCGGCTGCTCGCCTACCGCGGCGAGGCGAGGTGGGCCGACCTGCAGGCGTCGGCGGTCAACGAGTACATCTCGCAGATGGTCGCCGAGGACCTCACGGCCAAGGACTTCCGGACCTGGCACGCGACGGTGCTGGCCGCCGTGGCGCTCGCCGAGTCGCCGGAGAAGGGCGACACCGCGGCCTCGCGGAAGCGGGCGGTCAAGGCGGCGGTCGAGGAGGTGTCGGCCTACCTCGGCAACACCCCGACCATCGCCCGCACGTCCTACATCGACCCGCGGGTCATCGACCAGTACGAGGACGGCGTGACGATCGCGGGCACGCTGCGTCGTCGGTACCGCGAGGACGCGAAGCGACAGGCGGCCATCGAGAAGGCGGTGGCGCGGCTCATCGACGGTGCCTGACCTCGCCCGGCCAGTGTGCTCTCGCCCCGCCGGGGTGGTGTCGCTGGGCCGGGGTGGTGTGGCAGGGCGGCGTGGCGAGGTGCGGGCGGCGTGGCGAGGTGCGGGCGGCGTGGCGAGGT
>NZ_DAOLAC010000018.1:22479-25326 GCF_035325325.1 Phycicoccus sp.
GCGCCGGTAGGCTCGCGGGCGATGAACGAGCACACCGCGGCGCCCCAGGGCGACCCGACCCACGACGCCCTCCACGCCGCCCCGACCGAGCAGATCGACGTCCGCACCGGCGAGATGGCGGGGCGCGGGCACGACCCCGCCGGCCGGCCGACGACCCGCACGAGCAGCGGCCACGTCATCGAGGACGGCCCGGACGGCCCCGGTCCCGCCCCCTACGTCACCGTCGTCCTCCCCTGCTTCAACGAGGGCGCTCACGTGCTCCAGGAGATCGACCGGGTCTCGGCGGTCCTCGAGGCGTCCGAGCTCACCTACGAGCTGCTCTGCATCGACGACGCGAGCACCGACGACACCCTCGAGGTGCTGCGCGGTGCCCAGCAGCGCTACCCGCACGTCCGGGTCCTGCCCTTCCGGCGCAACGGCGGCTCCGGCACCGCCCGGCGGATCGGCACCCAGCAGGCCCGCGGCGAGATCGTCGTGTGGACCGACGCCGACATGACGTACGAGAACGAGCGCATCCCCGAGCTCGTGCGCATCCTGCGTGACGACCCGACCTACGACCAGGTCGTCGGCGCCCGCACCACCGAGGAGGGCACGCACAAGTGGGCCCGGGTGCCGGCGAAGTGGCTCATCCGCAAGATCGCCGAGTGGCTGACGAAGACCCGCATCCCCGACCTCAACTCCGGGCTGCGCGCGTTCCGCCGCGAGGTGTCCCTGCCCTACCTGCGCCTGCTCCCGGCCGGCTTCTCGTGCGTCACGACGATCACCATCGCGTTCCTGTCCAACCAGCACGACATCAGGTACGTCGAGACCACGTACGCCAAGCGCGCCGGCGTCAGCAAGTTCCACTTCGTCAGCGACGCCTACCGCTACATCCTCCAGGTGCTGCGGATGGTCATGTACTTCGACCCGCTCAAGGTCCTCATGCCGCCGGCGCTGTGGCTGGTCGCCATCGGGCTGGTCAAGGCGGTCGTGGACATGGTCCGGCACCCGTTCTACTTCCCGGCGAGCACCGTGCTCCTCGTCGTCAGCGGCATCATGATCGCCTCGCTGGCGCTGCTCTCCGACCTCGTCGTGCGGTCCAGGGACGGTGTCTGACACCGTGACCGATGCGGGGGAGACGTCCGCCGGCGGGTCGGACGCGGCCCTGCGGGTCGCGCTCGTCGGCCCGACGCACCCGTTCAAGGGCGGGGTGGCGGCGCACACGACGACGCTGGCGCACGAGCTGGCCGAGGCCGGCCACGACGTCACGCTCGTCTCCTGGAGCCACCTCTACCCGGCGTTCCTCTACCCGGGTGAGCAGGCGGTGCCGGGCGGCGCTCCCGACGTCGAGCCCTTCCCGCGCACCCTGCGCGTCCTGTCGTGGGCGCGCCCCGACACCTGGCTGCGGGCCGGCCGGCGGCTGCGCGAGTTCGACGTCGTCGTCGTCGTCCACGTCGTGCCGGCCGTGGTGCCCGCCCACCTCGCGCTGCTGCGGGCGGCCGGGGCGGGCGGTGGTCGCGGCCCTCGGGTGGTCGTCGTCGCCCACAACGTGCTGCCCCACGAGCCCGGGCCCGGGGACCGACCGCTCGTGGGCGCACTGCTCCGTCGGGCCGACGCCGTGCTCGTCCACTCCGACGAGCAGGCCGGCCTCGCCGCCGAGCTCGGCGCCCAGCGGGTGCGCGAGGTCGACCTGCCGCCGCACCTGCCCGGCGGCCCGCCGGAGCCACGCCCCGCCCACGACGGCCCGGTGCGGCTGCTCTCCCTCGGCATCGTGCGCGACTACAAGGGCGTCGACCTGCTCCTCGAGGCCCTCCGCGAGGTCGACGACGTCACGCTCACCGTGGCCGGCGAGCTGTGGGGGGATGCCGGCCGCCGCGTCCGCGAGCTGGCCGCCGACCCGCGGCTGCGCGGCCGGGTCGAGGTGCACGGCGGCTACGTGCCGGCCGACCGGATCGCCGGGCTGATGGCCCGCCACGACGTGGTCGTCCTGCCGTACCTCGCGGCGACCGCCTCGCAGAACGTCCTCCTCGCCCAGCGGCACGGCCGGCCGGTCCTCGCGACCTCGGTCGGCACCTTCCCCGGCCAGGTCCGCGACGGCGTCGACGGCCTGCTCGTGCCGCCGTCCGATCCCGAGGCCCTGGTCGCCGCCCTGCGCCGCCTCGCCGAGCCGGGTGCGGCCGACCGGCTGGCCCAGCAGGTGCGCGAGCCCGACCTCTCCGGTCCGTGGGCGCACTACGTCGGGGCCCTGGAGTCGCTCGCCGCGTCCCCGGCCGACGCGGACGACGAGCCGGAGCCGTCGGTCGTCCCGGTCGGGGCGCTCGGCCGCGTCCGGGCCACCGTCGCCGGGTTGCGCGCCCGGCGCGACCCCGTCCTGCGGCTGGGCCCGGTCGACCTGCCCGAGGAGCTGCGGGCCACGGACCTGCTCACCGTCGACGCCGAGGCGGTCGAGGCGGTCGAGGTCGCCCGCCTGCTCGGCCTGCCGCGGGCGGCCCGGGACCCGGTCGCCGCGTGGGCCGCGCTCGGCGCCGTGGCGGCGCTCGTCCGCGTCCTCGACGACCGCGGGCGCACCGGCGTCGTCGTCGACGAGTCCGGCGGCGGGAGTCCGTTCTCGCGGTGGGCCCGCGCCCTCGGGTTCGCCCCGGTCGAGCTGGAGCTGACCGGGCGGCGCGCGGCCATCGAGGTCCTCGACGTCGACACCGCGAGCCTCGACGTCGTCGCGCGGCTGCACCCCGGCGGCTGCACCGCCTCCGACGTCGACCACGTCGTCGGCCAGGCATCGTGGGCGCTGCGCTCGGGCGGCCTGCTGCTGCTCACCGTGCCGATCGGGGACGACGACCCCGACTTCGCCGTCCGCCCCGCCGACCTGCG
>NZ_DAOLAC010000018.1:25426-67721 GCF_035325325.1 Phycicoccus sp.
CGGATGAGCTGGCCGGCCGTGGTCCTCGCCCTCGTCCTCACCCTGGGCGCTCCGCTCTGCACCCTCGTCGGCTGGCGGGTCCTGCTCACCGACCTCGGCACCCGCCTGCCCCTCGCGCCGGCGGCGAGCATCTTCTTCGTCGGCCAGCTCGGCAAGTACGTGCCCGGGTCGGTGTGGACCGTCCTCGCGCAGGCCGAGATGGGGGCGAAGCTGCGCGTGCCGCGGCGTCGGATGGCGGTCACCGGGCTGCTCGCCATCGGTCTGGGCATCCTCTGCGCCGGGCTCCTCGGCGTCGTCGCGCTGCCGCGGCTCCTGGCCCGGGGCAGCTCGCCGGTCACCGCCTGGGTCCTCGTGGGTGCCGTGCTGCTGGGCGGGGTGCTGTTCCACCCGCGGCTGCTCAACGGGATGGTCGCCCTCGGGCTGCGCCTCCTGCGCCGCGAGCCGCTCGAGCACGAGCTCGGCGGGCGGGCCGTCGTCCTCACCGGCGCGTGGTTCCTCGGGGCGTGGGTCTCGGCCGGCCTCGGGGTGGCCGTGCTCGTGCGCTCGCTCCAGCCGGACGCGTCGCTCGCCGACCTCGTCGTGGCCGGCGTGTGCGGGTTCGCGCTGGCGTCGGCGGTGGGGCAGATCTCCGTCCTCGTGCCGGCCGGGGTCGGCATTCGCGACGGCGTCCTCGCGCTGCTCCTCGTCACCTTCATGCCGTTGTCGGCGGCGACGGCGGTCGTCGTCGTCGCCCGGTTCCTCGCGATCGTCGCCGACCTCGTCGTGGCGGGCGGCGGCTGGGCCTGGGGCCGTCGGCACCACCTCCTAGGATCCGAGGGATGAGCGAGCGACCGGAGCGCGAGGAACAGCTCGCCTACTCGGAGTCGATGGCGAAGATGCTCGACGAGCAGGCGCGCCGGAAGAAGGCGGCCAAGCTGATCGCGGTCGTCCGGCACGCGCTCGGGGTCTCGTCGCTCGACGGGCTGAGCGCGGTCGACGTCGGCTGCTCGGCGGGGTTCATCGCCGACGAGCTCGCCCTCGCCGGCGCGCGCACGAGCGGCGTCGACATCGACGAGCCGGGTCTGGCGAAGGCCCGCGCGCGCTTCGGGGAGCGCGTCGACTTCCGGCTGGCCCGCGGCGAGGACCTGCCGTTCGAGGAGGCATCGGTCGACGTCGTCGTCCTCAACCACATCTACGAGCACGTCGTCGACCCCGAGGCGGTCGTCGCCGACATCCACCGGGTGCTGCGGCCGGGCGGCCTGCTCTACCTCGGGGTCGGGCACCGGTTCCAGGTGCTCGAGCCGCACCACCGGCTGCCGTTCCTCTCGTGGCTGCCGCAGCCCGCCGCCGACCGCTACATGCGGCTCACCGGCCGGGGCGAGGAGTACTACGAGCACTACTACTCCCCGCGCGGGCTGCGCCGCCTCTTCGCCGCCTACGACGTCTGGGACTACACCCTCCCCGTCCTCGCCGACCCCGCCGCGTTCTCGGCCGACGACAACGTACCCGGTTGGGCCGCACGGGTCCCCGAGCGTGTGCTCGCCGCCGGCCTACCCCTGGTGCCCACGTACGTGTGGGCCGCGTTCAAGGGAGCCGCGACCCCGGCCGGCCCGCCACTGCGCGTCGCGCCGCGCCACCTCGGCTGATGGCCGACGGCACCGTCCGTGTCGTCCGGGCCGGGCGCCCGGTGCCGCTCGGGGCGGTCCTCTCGATCTTCCGCCGCGGCGGTGGCGACCCGACGAGCCGCCGCGACGACGCCGGCTGGTGGTTCGGCTGGCGCACCCCGGACGGGCCGGTCACCCTGCGGCTGTCGGCGCCCGGTGGCGTGGCCGAGGAGGTGCGGGCCGAGGCGTGGGGGAGCGGCGCCGCGTGGATGCTCGAGCAGGTGCCGGCGCTGCTCGGCGAGCACGACGACCCCGCCGGGTTCGAGCCGTCCCTGCACCCGCTCGTCGCCGACGAGTGGCGGCGCCGGCCGGGCTGGCGGGTGCCGCGCTCCGGCCTGGTCGTGCAGAACCTCGTCGCGTCGGTCATCGAGCAGAAGGTCACCGGCAAGGAGGCCTTCGCCGGCTACCGGCGGCTGGTGCGGCGCTTCGGCGAGCCGGCTCCCGGGCCGGGGGAGGCGCTGCGGCTCGCGGTGCCGCCGACGCCCGCCGGCTGGGCTGCGGTGCCGTCGTGGGAGTGGCTCGCGGCCGGCGTCGACCCGGGGCGCTCGCGGACGGTGACCGCCGTCGTCCGCCACGCCGGCCGGCTCGAGGAGGTCGTCGGGATGCCGGCCGACGCGGCGCGCACCCGGTTGACGGCGCTGCCCGGCATCGGGCGCTGGACGTGGGCCGAGGTCGCCCAGCGGGCCCTCGGGCTGCCCGACGAGGTGAGCTTCGGCGACTACCACGTGGCCAAGGACATGACGTGGGCACTGACCGGCACCCCGCAGGACGACGACGCCCTCGCGGCGCTGCTCGAACCGTGGCGCGGACACCGCTACCGCGTGCAGCGGCTCCTCGAGCTCGGCGGCCACCACCGGCCGCGTCGCGGTCCCCGGATGTCCACCCCGACCCACCTGCCGACCCGCGGTCGCTGACCTCCCCGGTCGCCGCGAACCTCTCCCTCGGGCCGTTCGGCGCGTGCTACGGTCTGCGCGTCTCCGGTGGCCCCGGGGGCGATCGGGGAGGAGATCTCGCGTGTCGACGTCGTGGAGACGGGCCGTGGTGGCCGTCCTGGCGGCCGGAACCGCCGCCGGGTTGGCGGCCGGACCAGCAGCGGGGGAGGTGGGGGTGGAGACCCGGCCGGCCCCCAGCGTGCCTCTCGAGCGTCCCGGCCCGGTGTTCCCGAAGCCGCCCCGGGTCGCGACGCCGCAGTCCGGGCGCTCGGCCGGTGCGGCCGTCGCGCGGGGCTCGGGAGTGGCCAGGACCACCCCACTGGCCGTCGCCACGACCTGCCCGGTGGGGCAGGTCGTCTCGCGGACCTATGCCGTCGAGGGCTTCGAGGACGGCAGCGTCCCGAACCCCGAGTACTCCGAGGGCTGGACGGTCGGTGCACCCGAGGACGGCGACGCGCCCGAGGGCTCGAACGTGGCCATGACGACGGCCCGCTCCACCGGCCGCACGGACCACGTCATCAACCCGCTCTTCTCGCCCGTCGCCCCGGGCAGCCTCTACGTCTCCCTCACCTACCGGGGGACCTTCGCCCCCGGGGAGTCGGGGCTCTTCATCAACGACGGCAGCGAGGCCCTGGCCCCCTCGTCCGCGTGGCGCACCATCCGGCGAGACGCGACGTCGGTCAACGCCTACGGGGTCGTCGACGTCTACGTCGACCTCGTCACCGACGTCGAAGGGTCCGCGAGCCACGTCGAGATCGACGACGTCCGGGCCTGGACGTGCACGGCCGTCCCGGTCTCGGGGGTCCGGGGTGACTGGACCGGCGACGGCCTCGTCGACCTGCTCGGCACGACCACCGACGGTGACCTGTGGATGTACCCCGGTCGGGGCAACGGCCGCGTCAACGGGGGCACCCGGGTCGGCACCGGCTGGGACGAGTACTCCTGGGTCGGCAGCCCGGGTGACGTGAGCGGCGACCGGCGGACCGACCTCGTGGCCCGGGACGAGGCCGGGGCGCTGTGGCTCTTCGGCGGCCAGGGCCGGGCGACCTTCGCGCCGCGGCGCCAGATCGGCAGCGGATGGGGAACGATGACCGCCCTCGCGACGCCCGCCGACATGGACCTCGACGGGCTCGCCGAGCTGCTGGCACGGCGCGCCGACGGCACCCTGCACCTGTACTCGTTCACGCCCACGGGGGGACTGCGCTACGACCGCCGGGTCGGTACCGGGTGGAACGGCATGGCCTGGATCATCGGCATGGGCGACCTCGACGGCGACGGCCGGGGCGACACGGTCGGCGTCAGCGCCGACGGCGGGTGCCTCTACGCCTACCGGACCACGACGGTGGCCACCCTCGGTCACGCGACCCGGGTCGGCTGCGGGTGGCAGGCCATGACCTACCTGACCTCGCCGGGCGACCTCGACCGCGACGGACTCGGCGACCTCCTCGCCCGCCGCGCCGACGGGACGCTCTGGTTCTACAAGGGACGCGTCGGCGGCGGGGTGCGTAGCGGGATCCAGGTCGGCTCCGGCTGGAGCGGGATGGAGACGATCACATGACTTCCACGACCCTGCGCCCCAGGAGGCCCGCCCGGCTGCGTCTCGTCGTCGTCCTCGGCCTCGCCGTGGCGCTCGTGCTGCAGACGGCCGTGGCCCAGGCGTACGTCGCCGTCGCCTACGCACAGCGCGGTCTCGTGATGACCGAGCGGCCGTCCTCCAGCCCGGGCGAGGTGCGGGCCACGCTCACCCTCACCCTCGCCGCCCACGAGGCCCGGCTGCTGCGGGCCGAGTCGAAGTCGTACAACGGGAAGCCCGACCGCAATGCGCTCGGCCAGAAGATCACGTGTGAGCGCCCGGACGGCACGATCGTCAAGGAGTCGTGGACCGGCACCAACCTGCTGGCCCGCGACGGCCTCAACCACGTGGTCAACCGGCTGCTGTTCGTCGCACCGACGGCCGGCACCTACCTCTGCCGGCTCCGCGTCTACGTGAACTCGCACTTCGCCGAGCCGGCCCGCGCGACGCTCTACAGCGGCTTCGTGGGGGACACCTCGGGCACCCTGACGACCCAGCGCCTGGGCGTCTCCCGGGTGGCCAAGGGGTCGGTGTTCTTCCCGTCGGGCGACGGGTCCCGGCGCCGGGTCGTGCCGATCTTCCGGTACCTGCCGCCGCCGGGAGCCACGACGGTCGACGCGCGGGCCGACATCTACATCACCAACTGCTACGGCACCGGCGGGGCCGGTTGCCCGGCCGCGAGGTTCCCGCCCAGCGGCTCCTCGACCTACGCCGTCCAGGGCTTCCTCGTGCCGGCGAACCCGGCGTGCAAGACGGTCTCCACGGCGCGCTCGGTACGCAGCTTCGACAGCCTCAAGCACCACCTCGGGCACGTCGTCGACATGACCGCCAAGATCCCGACCGGGGTCGACTGCGGCTCGTGGAGCACTTACACGGAGGTCCAGTGGCTGGCCGGCATCCCGTTCGCCGTACAGCTTTACCCGTACTCGCAGTCGTCCATCATCGGCTCCTGAGCCGCTCCCGGGCGGTTCAGGACAGTCGCACAATCGCCGACACCGGTGTGCGGGAACGAACCTCGGCCACGAGGTCCTCGGAGACCGCCGCCACCTCGGTTCGGGCGACGAGGCGGCCGAGGTCGTAGGGGTCGCCGGCGGCCAGGACCACCTCGGCCGACCCGGCGCCGACCGCGACGTCGGCCGAGCCGTCGGGCACGTCGTGCAGGGCGAGCCCCACCACCCGCGCCACGCGGTCGGGCAGGGCCTCCGGGGCCACGGACCGCAACCCGACCTCGGCCGAGGCCGCCGACCCGGGCGCGACGCCCAGCGCGCCCCGCAGCGCCTCGACGTGGCCGCGGGCGAACCAGTCGCCGGGGCCGGTGCGCACGAGCGCGGCCGCCGCGACCGGCGACCCGCCGAACCATCCGGCCGGCAGCCCCCGCACGAGCGCCGCCGGGACCCCGGCCGCCTTGCCCTTGACGAGGTCGGCCGCCGCGGCCACCTCGTCGGCGACCGCCCGGGCGGTGACCGCCAGCGGCCGGCCGTCGTGGTCGACGCCCCCGCGGAGGTCGTCGAGCGGCGCCATCCCGGCGAGCCCGAGCGCGAAGTCGGTCTGGCCCGCGCGCCACGGGCGTCCGGCGGTGTCGCTGAGGACCACCGCGAACGGCGTCCCCGCGGGGAGCCCGGCGGCGGCCAGCACGCCGTCCCGGAGCCGCCCGGCCTCCGCGTCCGGGTCCTCAGGAAGCAGCAGCACGGCACCGGACGGGCCGGTGTTCGAGGAGTCCACCCCGGCGGCGGCCATCACCGGGCCCGCGACCGACTCGACGACGCGGGTCGGCCCCGTGGACCCGGCCCGCTCGGCGACCACCCGCCGGGTGTGCGCGGCCACCGCCTCGGCGCGCTCGCCGGCCCAGGTCAGGCCGAGCGCCTTCGAGACCACCTTGCTCGACACGACGAGGCAGTCACCGGCCCGTGGCGCGCACCCCGCGGTGCGGGCGGCCCCGACGAGGAGCCCGGCGAGGTCGTCCCCCGGCGCCACCTCGGGGACGCCGAGGAGCCCGACGACCTCGACGCGCGGGCGACTCGCGCTCACGCCGAGACCGTGCTCGCCAGCCGGAGCGCGTGTTCCGCGATGCGACCGGCCGACGCGACGTCCGACATGAGCAGCGGCCCGTCGAAGACCTCGACGCGAGCCCGCGGCAGCACCGTGTCGGCGTCGGCGGGGTCGACGAGCCAGGCGTCGAGGAAGTCCTCGTAGAGCCCGGCCACGGCCGCGGCGGTGGCCGGCACCCCGATCGCCGCGAGGCACGCGTCGGCGTGGCCGCGCACCGGCCGTCCGGAGATGAGCGGCGAGACGCCGACCACCGGCGCCGTCGTGCCGCGCAGTGCGTCGCGGACCCCGGGCACCCCGAGGACGATCCCGATCGAGACGACCGGGTTGCTCGGCGGCAGGAGGACGACGTCGGCCCGGCGGATGGCGTCGAGGACCCCCGGCCCGGCGGCGGCGCGGTCGAGGCCGGCCACGACGAACCGGCGGGCCGGCAGGGACGCCTGGTGGCGGACCCACCACTCCTGGAAGTGGATCGCCCGCTCGCCGCCGGCCTCGTCGTCGACGACGACGTGCGTCTCGACCGGGGTGTCGGTCATCGGCAGGAGGGTGATCCGGCGCTCCGGCAGGCCCCAGCGGGCGGCCAGCCGGGCGGTGACCTCGGAGAGGGGCACTCCCTGCCCCAGCCACTGCGAGCGGACGACGTGGGTGCCGATGTCGAGGTCGCCGAGCGCGAACCACTGCGGGCGGGCGCCGTACGCGGCCAGCTCCTCCTGGACCCGGTGGCTCTCGCCGGCCCGGCCCCAGCCCTGGGTGTCGTCGACCCCGCCGCCGAGGGTGTACAGGAGGGTGTCGACGTCGGGGGAGACCCGCAGCCCGAAGAGCGTGATGTCGTCGCCGGTGTTCGCGACGACCGTGACTTCGGCGTCGGCGAGACCGGGCGTGCTGTCGAGGTGGTGCCGCAGGCCGCGGACGAAACGGGCCCCGCCGACACCGCCCGCGAGGGCCGTGATGCGCATGGAGGTCAGTCTCTCAGCCCGCGGCGGACGCCGAGCACCCGCCCGCACGGCACGTCCGCACCACCACGCCCCTCCCGTACCACGGACACCGCCACCGGGGAAATCCGGCCAATAACACCGAACGGCTTGACGAGCACGGCATGACACGCGTGTAATTCCATGCATGTACTCCGGGGTGACCGGCCGGTGTGCACGGGTCGAGGTCGAGGAGGAACCACAATGCACGAGCTCTTTCTGGTCGAGGGGATGCTCGGTGACGCCGAGCCGGAGGAGGGGGCACTCTCCTGGCAGGAGCGCTCGCTCTGCGCCCAGACCGACCCCGAGGCGTTCTTCCCCGAGAAGGGCGGCTCCACGCGGGAGGCGAAGAAGGTGTGCGTCTCCTGCGAGGTGCGCGCCGAGTGCCTCGAGTACGCCCTCGCCAACGACGAGCGGTTCGGCATCTGGGGTGGCCTCTCCGAGCGCGAGCGCCGCAAGCTGAAGAAGCGCGCCGTCTGAGCCGGGGCCCCGCCCCCTCAGCAGCCACCACCGGATGACGCTCGCCCCCCCACGCCCCGTGGACACCGTGCCGGCCCCCTCCGCCGGCGCGGTGCCCCCCGTCGTCACGGCCCTCGTCGTGACCCACCGCGACCCCGCCGGCCTCGCCGACCTCCTCGAGGCCGTCCTCGGCCAGAGCCTCGTCCCCGACGACGTGCTCGTCCTCGACCGGACCGCCGGTGCCACGCTGGCCGCCGGCGAGGGCGAGCCGGAGGCCACGGTCGGCTCCGTCGTCGCGGCCGCCAGCGCGCGGCACGGCCGGGCGCTGCGGGTCGTCGCCGTCGACCCCCGGCACGCGGTCCGGCGGGTGGCCCACCGCGCCGTCGTCGAGGAGGTCGACGCCACCGAGGGGACCGGGCTCGTGTGGTTCCTGCCCGTGGGGGCGCACCCGGAGCGGACGGCCCTCGTCCGGCTCGTCGACGCCTGGCGGCGCTCGCCGTCCACCGGGGTCGTCGGCCCCAAGCACGTCGACGTCGACGCCCCGAACCGCCTCCGCGCGCTGTCCATCCGCACCACCCGCGGCGGTCGCCTCCTCGCCCGGCCGCAGCCGGGGGAGCCCGACCAGGGGCAGTACGACGCGACGACGGACGTCCTCGCGGTGCCGTTCGCCGGCTCGCTCGTCGAACGCGACCTCCTCCTCGCGCTCAAGGGCTGGGAGACCTCGTTCGGTGACGTCGGCGCCGACCTCGACCTCGGGTGGCGGGCCCAGCTGAGCGGACGCCGCGTCGTCGTCGTCCCGTCCTCCCGGGTGCGCTCGGGTCCGGGCGTCGCCGTCGCCTCGGCCACGACCTCGGGCCGCCGCCGCGCCGCCCGGCGGGTGGCCCTGGCCCGCGCCCCGTGGTGGTGGTCGCCGATCCTCGTCGTGTGGATCGGCGTCACCTCCCTCGTCGCCGCCCTCGGCCTCCTCCTCCTCAAGCGCCCCCGCAGCGCGTGGGCCGAGCTCGCGGCGCTCACCTCCCTCGACCCCGTCCGAGGCCTTCGCGCACGGTGGCGCACGCGGCACCGTCCGGTGGTGCGCCGGCGCGACCTCGGCGCCGTCTTCGAGCCGCGCCGGGCGGTCCTCACCTCGTGGGGCGACTCCGTGCACCACGCCCTCGTCCCCCCGCAGCCGCCGATCGGCGACGCCGCGGCCGACCTCAACCCCCGGTCCTGGTTCGTCAAGGTGGTCCGGCACCCGGGCGTCGTCGCCGTCGTCACGGCCCTCGTCGTCACGGTCGCCGCCGCCCGGACCCTCGGTCTCGGCGTGCTCACCGGCCTCGGCGGCGGTCTCACCGGCGGCGAGCTGGTCGGTGCCCGGGTGGACGCCCCGGCGCTCTGGCACGCGTGGCGCGACGGCTGGTCCGGGAGCGGCCTCGGCGGCCCCGACCAGGCCGGGCCGGCGAGCGCCCTGCTCGCGGCCCCCGCGTGGCTCGTGGCGCACCTCCCGCTCGTGCCGGTCCCGTCCTCGCCCGGCGGCCTCGTCGTCGCGCTGCTCGTCCTCCTCGCGATGCCGCTCGGCGCCCTCTCGGCCTACCTCGCGCTCCGGGTGGCGACCCGCCGCCCGTGGCTGCGCACGCTCGGTGCCGTCGCGTGGGCGACGAGCGGCCCGGCCGCCGCCACCGTTGCGCAGGGACGCCTCGGCGCCGCGGTCGCCCTGGTGCTGCTGCCCGGTGTCGCGGCCGGACTCTGGCTCGTCGGGGCCCGGCGCTCCACGGCGACCAGCGGCTTCGCGACGGCGCTCGCCCTCGTCGTCCTCGGCGCCTTCGCCCCGGTGCTCGCCGCCCTCGGGGTGCTGCTCGCGCTCGTCCTCGCCCTCGTGCGGCCCGGGGTGCGCGGGCACGCCGTCGTGGCCGCCGTCGTCCCCGCGGCCGTCCTCGCGCCGTGGCTGCTCAGCGCCGGCGCGGTGTCGTGGCCGGCGGTCGTCGGTGCCAACGGGCTCGCCGCGTGGGGCGGCACGCCCCCCGCGGCGTGGCGGATCGCCCTCCTCGACGCCGGCGGCGCCGGGGCCCCCCTCTGGTGGACCGCGCTGCCGCTCGTCCTCGGCGGGGTGCTCGGCCTCGTCGCCGGCCGTCGCTGGCGCGGCGCCCCGGCCTCGCTCGCGCTCCTCCTCCCCGTCCTCCTCGCCCTCGCGCTCGCGGCTCCCCGGGTCCGCCTGGGCACGGTGCCGTCGGGGGTGGCCGGTGCGGGTCAGCCGATCACCCCGTGGGTCGGCACGCTGCTCCTGCCGGTCGTCCTCGTGCTCGTCCTCGCGTTCGTCCGGGGCCTCGACGCCCTCCCCGTCCGTGGCGGGCGCGACACCGTCCGGGTCACGGCCCGGGTCTGCCTCGGGGCCGCGGTGGCCGGGGTGGCCCTCGTGGCCGCCGGTGTCGTCTCCGGAGGGCTCGGCGGGCTGCTGTCGCCGTGGAGCGACCCCCGTCCGGCCGTGGCGGTCGACCAGGCCGAGGGTGCCTTCGCGACCCGTTCGCTCTTCGTCGTGCCCGGCGACAGCGGCGCCGGCTACCGGTTCGTCGGCCGGGAGGACGCCGCGCTCGTGCGCCAGCTGCCCGGTCGGCCCGGCGCGGACGCCGCCGTCGCCGGCCAGGTGACCGCCCTCCTCGGTGCGGTCCCCGGCAGCGAGCGGCTCGTGACCGGTGCGGCGGCCGACCTCCTCGCGGTCCGCGGGGAGCAGGTGCCCGAGGTGGTGCGCCGGCTCGACGCCACCGACGGCCTCCAGCGCATCTCCCCGCGGGCGGGGTGGCAGCTGTGGCGGCTCAGCCCCACCGGTGCCCGGGCCCAGGCCCTGGTCGCCCCGCCGCGGCTGCGGATGGAGACACCCCGGGAGACCCGTCTCGTCGTCGCCACCGGAGCGCACGGAGCAACCTCGACGACGATCGACGCGCCCGCCAAGAGCCGCCTCGTCGTCGCCGAGCCCGCGGCGTGGGCCGAGCACGCCGTCGTCGAGGTCGACTCCCGCGTCCTCACCCCCCTCCCACGGGCGGCCTCGCCCACCTACGAGCTGCCCGCCGGCCCCGGCGAGCTGACGATCACGCTCACCGACCCCCAGCGGTGGTGGCACCTCGGCCAGCTCCTCGCCCTCGCGGTGCTCGCCTTCCTCGCCGTGCCCTTCGGCCGGCGCGAGACCCGGGTGGTGGTCCGATGAGCCGTCCGGCCGTCCTGGCCCGTCTGGCCCGGGTCCGCCCCGCGCTCCCGGGCGCCGCCCGCGTCGTCGTCGCCGCCGGTGGGGCCGGCGCGCTCGTGTGGCTGGCCGGCGCGCACGCCGACACCCTCGACCTCGCCGCCGCGAGCGGGGTCAGGCAGGCACCGGTCGCCCCGACGAGCCTCGCGACGAGCCTCGACGCCATGTGCCCCGGCCCTGAGCTCACCGGCCTCGAGGGCGTCGACGACGTCGCCGTGGCCGGGCGGGTGACCGTCGCCAGTGGTCCGGCCGAGCTCCTCCCGGTCCCCGCGACCGGCAAGGGCAGCGCCGCCCTCGCCGCCGGGTCGGGCGGCCTGGCCACGCTCACCGACCGCCCGGGCGCGGTGACGGGAGCCCTCCCGACGTCCGGGCCGGTCACCCTCCGCGCGAGCGGCGCGCTGGCTCCCGCCCTGACCGCGACCCAGGAGTGGTCCAGCGCCGCCAAGGACCTGCGTGGACTCGTCACGACCCCGTGCCGCACGGCCGCCACCGACCTCTGGCTGCTCGCCGGTGGGGCCGGCGCCGGGCGCCAGGAGCGCCTCGTGCTCACCAACCCCGGCGGCAACCCGGTCACCGCCGACGTCACGGTGCACGGCGGCAGCGGCCCGCTCGCCCCGCCGCGCACGGTGACGGTCACCCCGGGTGGCCGGACGACGCTCCTCCTCGACGCGGTCGCGGCCGACGAGAAGACCCCCGCGGTGCACGTCGCGGCCGACGGTGGCGGGCTCACCGCCACCCTCACCGACACCTGGATCGAAGGCACCACCCCGAAGGGCGCCGAGACCGTCGTCCCCGCGGCCGACCCCTCGACCGTCCAGGTCGTCCCGGCCGCCGTGCTCGACGGTCGGGCGACCCTGCGCGTCGTCGCGCCCGGGTCGGACGAGGCCGTGACGAGCGTGACCCTCCTCGACCGTTCCGGCACGGTGACGACGACTGCCGACACCGTGCTCACGGTCGGCGCGGACGCCGTCGGCGAGCTCGCGCTGCCGGCCGTGCCGCCGGGCACGTACTCGGTCGTCGTCCGCTCGGACGTCCCGGTCGCCGCCGCCGTGCTGACCCGCACGGCGAACGGCAGCGGGGCCGGAGACATCGGCTGGGCCGAGTCCTCGCCGGTCATCGACGCCGTCGCCGGTCTCGCCCTGCCGCCGACCCCCTCGGTGGCCCGGTCGCTGCACCTCGTGAGCACCGGCGGGGCGAGCACGGCCGACGTGACGGTGGTCGTCGACGGCGAGCCGCGCACCCGCACGGTCGCCCTCGTCTCCGAGCGGTCCGCCGACGTCGACCTCGCCGGGGCCTCCGCCGTCTGGGTCGAGCGCACCGACGGTTCGGGGGCGCTGCGCGGCGGGGTGGTCTCGAGCGTCGGCGACGGCGCGGGCCGCCTGCTGTCCGTCGTGCCACTGGCCCCGGTCGCCGTCACCTCGCCGGTCAGCCGCGCCTTCCCGCTGCCCTGACGGACGGGCCGGGACCGACGGCGGGCTCAGGCGTCGGGGTCGGCGTCCGGGTCCAGCTCGTGGGCCGGCACGCCGAGAAGGGCGGCGACCTGCTCGGTGACGACCTCGCGGACGATGTCGGCGAGGTCCTGCTCGTCCTGCGCGCGCGCCTCGACCGGCCTGCGGTAGACCACCACCCGGTCGGCGCGCGCCGCCGTCGCCCGCAGCAGCCGGCCGAGCGGAGCGACCTGCTCCTCCCACGGCGCAGGGTCGGTCGGGGGGACGTCCTGTACCGCGAACTCCGTTCCGGCGTAACGGTTCCCGAGGTGTGGGCGAATGCGGTCGGCGGCGTCCAGGACGAGGTCGTCGAACCGCTCCCGACGGGTGGTCATCGCGGGGACGGCCGGGTGGGCGAGGGGGCCCCGAGGTCCCCGGCCGTGGCGGTCGCGGCGGCGGGCGGTCACGGGCCCGATGCTACGGCGTGCCTCCGGCGACCCGGGGCCGGCGCCGCCTAGAGTCACCGTGTGAACCTGTCGCGGAAGTGCACGAAGACCGGCTGCCGTCAGCCCGCGGTCGCGACGCTCACCTACGCCTACTCCGACCGCGCGGCCGTCCTCGGCCCCTTGGCGACCTACGCGGAGCCGCACACCTACGACCTCTGTGCCGAGCACGCGACGCGTCTCACCGCGCCGCGCGGCTGGGAGGTGGTGCGCCTCGCGACCGAGTACCCGGACCCCGAGCCGACCTCGGACGACCTGCTCGCCCTCGCCGACGCGGTCCGCGAGGCGGGCCGCCCGCGCACCCCGGCCGAGCCGGTCCCGGCCCCCGACGTCGTGACCGGCGAGGTGGCCCGTCGCGGGCACCTGCGCATGCTGCGGGGCAGCGCCGAGGCCTGAGCCCGCCCCGAGGCGCCTGTCTGGTGCCCCGGAGGGCTCCTCGACCACCCGGTCCGACCTGCTCGGCCGTTCGGCCGATCCGGCCCCCGAGGCCCTCACGCCCCGTCCCCGCACGGCCCTACCGTCGGCAGCGCCCACCATCGCCTGCAGGGAAAGGGGTCGCCGTGGCCCGGCCGCGCCTCCGCCTGACCGCCGCCTGCCCGGCGACGTCGGGCTCCCGGCGTGACGAGCAGGGGGCCATCGCCCTGGAGGCGGCCATCGTCTTCCTCTTCCTCTTCACCCTGCTCGCGGGCGTCGTCGACGTCTCCCTCTTCTTCAAGGACACGTACTCGGTCTCCTCGGCGGCGCGCGCCGGGGCCCGGATGGCGGCGGCCGACCCGCTGAGCACGACCTTCGCCCGGGACACCGCGACCCAGGTGGCGAGCGCGCTGACCGACCTGGACTACTCCCGGGTCACCGAGATCTGGGTCTACAAGGCGGATCCCGACACCGGTGACACGATGTCCGGGAGCACGTGCGGCACCAAGTGCGTCAAGTTCACCCTCACCGCGCCCGGGGTGGCCAGCGCCGGAACCGGCACCTGGACCTCCCGGAACGCGTGTGCGAGCACCAGCGTCGACGTCGACTCGGTCGGGGTGCTCGTGCGGTACCGCCACAAGGCGGCCGTGATGTTCGCGAACAACCAGATCATCACCGAGCGGGTCACGATGCGGCTCGAGCAGATCCCCTCGACCCAGCAGTGCGTGTCGGTGCCGTGATGTGGATCCGTCGCCGTGGGGAGAAGGGCGCCGCCGCCGTCGAGGCCGCGATCGTCACCCCGATGTTCATCCTCCTCATCGTGGGCATCCTCGAGTTCGGGATGTTCTTCAAGGACTACCTCTCGGTCGCGAGTGCCGTCCGCGCCGGTGTGCGCACGGCGTCCGCCGAACCGCGGATGTCGACCTACGCCCAGCACGCCGCCGACAGCGTCGGCGGTGAGGGCGCCGGCTTCGCCAGGGGAGACGTCCAGGAGCTCTGGGTCTACAAGGCCAACCTGGCCGACAAGTTCCCGATCGGCGCCAGCAGCTTCGCCAACTGCACCACGTGCGTGAAGTTCGCGTGGAACGGCACCTCGTTCAGCCCGACGTACTCCAACTGGGCGGCCGCCTCCCAGCAGGCGTGCGCCGCGGGACCGCCGGACCGGGTGGGGGTCTACCTGCGGTTGCGCCACAAGGCGTTCACCGGCTTCATCTTCACCTCCATCACCATCGAGGAGTCCACCGTGCTGCGCTTCGAGCCCAAGCCCTCGACCCAGACGTGCGAGCCATGACCGGGCGGCTCCGGCGCCGTGCGGGCGCGCGACGGCGTGACGAGCGCGGCTACGTGGCGGTCACCTCCGGGCTGCTCCTCATCGTGCTGCTCGGCTTCTCCGCGTTCGCCGTCGACGTCGGCCACTGGTACCTCGAGGGCCAGCGGGCCCAGCGGGCGGCGGACGCCGCTGCCCTGGCCGGCGTGACCAAGCTGCCCGGCGACCGGGCGGGCGCGTACGCCCTGGCCAGCGACTACGCCAAGGGCAACGGCTTCACCAACGCGCCGGGGACCACCGTCACCTCGTCTCTCGCCGGCGGCTCGACCCGACTGCGGGTCGACATCAGCTCGCAGGTCAAGAACGTCTTCGGCGGCTTCCTCGGGATCGACTCGACGACCGTCTCGCGGCACGCCATCGCGGAGTTCGCCGGGCCGGTTCCGCTGGGCAGCCCGTGCAACCACTTCGGGGACGACCCGGAGGCCGGGAGCACGACGAGCAGCAACTGCAACAACACCGGACAGTTCTGGGCCAACGTCGGCAGCCCCGCGGCCAACAAGGTCAGCGGGGACGCGTTCCAGAACGACACCTGCAGCGCCTCGGCCTCCGACGGCTGCCCCGGGGGCAACAACGTCGACTACGACCCCCTCGGGCACGTCTTCACGATCACCCTGCGGCAGGCGGTCTCCAACCTGCAGATCGAGGCCTACGACCCCGCCTTCGTCGCCGTCGGCGACTACTGCACCCTCGGCGCGGCCAACCTGAGCGGCGCGAAGGGCCTGCCCTACCCGGCCGCGTCGGTCGTCTCGAACCCCTCGTCGCGCTACGCGGACGGCTCGACGGCCTGGTGCACCGGTGACCAGCCGTTCACGTCCAACGCCCAGGTCGACACCAAGTTCACGATCCGGGGCCCCGCCGGCAACCCGTGGGAGCCGACGGCCTGGACGCAGCTGGGCGGCAGCTGCGCGCCGAAGACGTACCAGGGCTACTACGGGGACCTCAAGAAGGTCCTCGACAAGCGGACGAGCCAGTACGACGCACGTCCCGACGTGGCCGAGAACTTCCGGCGCTGGAAGACCCTGTGCTCGATCCCCGGCACGGTCCAGCCCGGGACCTACGCCATCCAGGTGCAGACCAACGGCCTCGGGGCGGACGGCGAAGGCGGCCACAACCGCTTCTCGCTGCGGGCCTACGGGTCGGGCGCCTCGGACAAGGACAACATCTCCATCGCCGGGTTCTCGAAGATGGTCATGTACGGCAACACCCCGAACGGGACCTCCAAGTTCTTCCTCGCCCGGGTGCCGAGCAACTCCAGCGGCCAGTTCTTCAACCTCAACCTGTACGACATCGGCGACGGCGCGACGTCCGGGAGCACGATCACGGTCATCCCGCCGACCGAGACCGGAGGGTCGTTCAGCGGCTGCACCGGCAAGGGCGTGACCACCGGATCGCTCCCGGGGTGCAAGATCTCGGTCAACAGCTCCTACAACGGGCGGTGGCAGACCATCACCGTGCCCATCCCGGCGTCATACTCCTGCAACGACTCCCAGGCGTCCGGTTGCTGGATCCGCCTCCAGTTCTACTACGGTCCCAGCTCGACCCCTGCGGACACGACATCCTGGACGGCCACGCTCGACGGGGACCCCATCCGCCTCGTCGAGTGAAGCCGCGCGCCGGGGCGGGGCGGCGTCGGCTCGCGTAGGCTCGGGCGCCGTGACCACCCGATCCCTGACCGACGTCGTCAAGGCCTACGACGTCCGCGGAACCGTTCCCGACCAGCTCGACACCGCCGTGGCCCGCGCCCTCGGCGCGGCGTTCGCCGAGGTCGTCCTCGGCCCGGAGGACGCCCCCGGCTGCGTCGTCGGCCACGACATGCGCGACAGCGGCCCGGCGCTCGTCGAGGCGTTCGCCGCGGGCGTGCGCTCGCGCGGCCACGACGTGACCCTCATCGGGCTGTGCAGCACCGACGGCCTCTACTACGCCAGCGGGGCGCTCGACCTCCCGGGCGCGATGTTCACCGCCAGCCACAACCCGGCCCGGTACAACGGGATCAAGCTGTGCCGCAGCGGAGCCCGGCCGGTCGGCCAGGACTCCGGGCTCGCCGACGTCCGCGTCCTCGCCGAGCACCTCCTCGCGTCCGACGCCGACGACACCACGGCGGACGGGGTGCCGGGCGCGCTCGTCGAGCGCGACGTGCTCGCCGACTACGCGGGCTTCCTCCGCGGCCTGGTCGACCTGTCCACCATCCGCCCGCTGCGCGTCGTCGTCGACGCCGGCAACGGCATGGGCGGGTTCACCGTCCCGGCCGTGCTCGGGACGGCGGCCGGACTGCCGGCGCTGCCCGTCGACGTCGAGCCCCTGTACTTCGAGCTCGACGGCACCTTCCCGAACCACGAGGCCAACCCCCTCGAGCCGGAGAACCTGCGCGACCTCCAGGCCGCCGTCGTCGCGCACGGCGCCGACCTGGGGCTGGCCTTCGACGGTGACGCCGACCGCTGCTTCGTCGTCGACGAGCGCGGAGAACCGGTGAGCCCGAGTGCGATCACCGCCCTCATCGCCCGTCGCGAGGTGTCCCGCGCGGTTGCCGAGGGGGCCGACGCGGCGGACGTCTCCGTCGTCCACAACGTCATCACCTCGGCGCAGGTCCCGGAGGTCGTCGCGGCCACCGGCGCCCGGGCGGTGCGCACCCGGGTCGGCCACTCGTTCATCAAGGCCGAGATGGCTCGCCACGACGCGGTCTTCGGTGGCGAGCACAGCGCGCACTACTACTTCCGCGACTTCTGGTTCGCCGACACGGGGATGCTCGCCGCGCTGCACGTCCTCGCGGCCCTGGGCGAGCAGGAGCAGCCGCTCAGCGTCCTCATGGCCGACCTCAGCCGCTACAGCGCCTCGGGAGAGGTGAACTCGACGGTTGCCGACGCCCCCGCCGCGACCGAACGGGTCCTCGCCTGGGGTGTGGAGCAGGGGGTCGAGGTCGACCGGCTCGACGGGCTGACCCTCGTCCACGCCGGTGGGCCGGACGACCCGATGTGGTGGCTCAACCTGCGCGCCTCGAACACCGAGCCGCTGCTCCGGCTCAACGTCGAGGCCGAGGACCCCGCGACGATGGCCCGCGTCCGGGACGCCGTGCTCGCCATCGTCCGGGCCGGCTGAGCCCCCGGGTCAGGCCGGGCCGGGGCTGCGTCGACGGGGCGCGTCGGCCCGCGGGCGGGTGGCGCGCCGGAGGGCGGCCTGCTCGAGCCGGAGGGCCTCGCTCGCCCCGACCGCGTCGCCGCGGGCGTCGAGGACCGCCGCGAGCACCTGGTAGCTGAAGGCGACGCTCAGGGGACGGTCGAGGGCGGTGAACTCCTCGACGACGGTCCGGACGTCGGCCTCGGCGGACTCGAGCTCGCCGAGGGCCAGACGGGCCCGGGCCCGGGTGCGCCGGGCCCGGGCGGTGAGGAAGGCGTCACGGGAGGCCGAGGCGCGCGCCAGGGCGGTCTCCGCCTCGTCGACGGCGTCCGCCGGGCGCCCCGCGGCGAGGCTCACCTCGGCGCGGGCGTCGAGCGCGTACGAGTACATGTGCACCGCGCCGATGGAGTCGAGCAGCTCGAGCGCCTCGTCGACGAGCAGCGTCGCGGGAGCGAGCTCTCCGGTCCGCCGCCGCGCGCGGGAGAGCTCGAGGGTGGCCAGCGCGTAGGCGACCGTCCGCGGGGTGTCGCGGAGGATCTCCCGGGCCCGGGTGAACTCGCGGGCGGCCTCCGGCAGCTCGTCGTAGTCGTTGTGCACCGTGCCGCGGGTCACGGCGGCCCATGCGGCCAGCGTCGGGTCGCCGACGCGGGCGATCGCCGCCTCCGCCGTCGCCAGCGCCGCCTCGGCCTCGGCTCGGCGGCCGAGGGAGGTCGCCGCCTGGGCGCTGACGAGGGAGGCCGCGGCGGCAGCGCCGTGTGCTCCGAGCAGCACGAGCCGCGGCCGGGCGGCCTCCGCGAGCTCGCGGGCCTCCTGCGACGCCGACCGGCGGTCCTGGAGCAGCCAGGCCCGGCACAGCACGAGGTGTGCGGCGCCGAGCCGGCTGTCGTCGTCCGCACCGACGAGCGCCGCGGCGACCACGTGCTCGGCCTCGAACCACGCGTGGAGGTCGGTCGAGGCGTCGGTACCGAGCGCGGTATCGGTGAGCAGCCGCCACGCGAGGTCGGGCCGGACCTCGGCGAGGTGCCGGGCGAGGGCGACGAAGAGCGGTGTCTCGGTGCGGAAGAAGCGACGCGAGCGTCGCCGGGTACGCGGCGCCGGCGAGGCCGGCGCCACGGACGACGGTCGCGGCGGGGCGGGCAGGAAGCGGTTGGGGCGGTCGGGGAGGAAGGCGTCGACGCGCGCGACGGCGGCGGCGCCCACGGCCTCGACCTCGGCGGCGGTCGCCGGGTGGAGGCCGCCTCCCGACCCCGACCGGTCGGCCCGGGCGCGGACGTGGCCGCGGACGAGCCCGTGCAAGCGGTACTGGGTGTCGTGGTCCTCCCGGACCACGGGCTCGACGAGCCCGGCCTCGACCATCGCGTCGAGGGCGGCGTCCCCGGCCGCCGCGTCGCCGAGCACCCCTCCGGCGACCCAGCCGCTGAACGAGTCGACGGGCAGGTGGGCGACGGCGTCGACGACCCGGCGCGCGTCCGGGCTCAGGCCCTCGAGCAGGTGGTCGAGGCTCTCGCGCAGCACGGCCATCTCGTCGGCGCCGTCCGGCCCGGCGACCTCGAGCCGCTCGGCGAGTTCGTCGAGCCCGAGGTCCGGACGCTGGGGGAGGCGTCCGGCCACCAGCCGCAGGTCGTGGTGCATCCCGCCGGTGAGCCGGACGACCTCGGCGAGCGCCTCCGGCGCGTCGGCGACGCGGCCGGGGCCGACGAGCGACTCCAGCAGCGCCCGGGCGGGTCCGGGTCCGAGGCTGCGCAGCCGGACCCGGTGCCGCCCACCGACGCCCGGGACCGGACGCCGGGAGGTGACCAGGGCCATCGAGCCGGGGGCGGCGGGGAGCAGGTCGGTGAGGCGGCAGTCGTCCTCGTCCCCGGGCCCGCCGCACGCGACGTTGTCGAGGACGACGAGGACCCGGCGCCCGTCGAGGAGGGAGCGCAGGAGGCCGGCCCGGGCGCGGGCGGTGGCGGGCACGCCCTCGGGGTGGACCCCGAGCAGTGGGAGGAAGGTGCGCACCACCGCCTCCGCCGGCGTCCCGCCGGGGGAGTTGGCCCCGTCGTGGTAGAGGGTGCCGTCCGGGAAACGGTCGCGCAGGGCGTGCCCGGCCTCGAGGGCCAGCGCCGACTTGCCGCAGCCGGGCAGGCCGGTGACCTGCACGACGACCGCCGACGAGTCGAGGGAGCCCGCCGCCCGGCTCACCTCCTCGAGCTCGGCCTCGCGCCCGACGAAGGCGTCCGGGCGGCGGGGGAGGGTCCTGGGGACCGGCAGCGGGTGGGGTGACGCCTCGGGCGGGGCGTCGACGGATCCGACCGGCTCGCCGGAGAGGACCGCCCGCTGGGCCTCGGCGAGGCGGTCGGACGGACGCACCCCCAGCTCGTCGTCGAGGCGGGTCCGGGCCTCGCGGAAGACCTCGAGAGCGCGCCGCTGCTGGCCGGTGGCGGCGAGTGCCAGCATGGACAGGGCCGTGAAGCCCTCGTGGAACGGGTGCCGTGCGCTGAGGGCGGCAAGCTCGGCGACGAGCCCCTCGAGGGAGCCGCAGCGCAGCGCGGCGTCGTGCCGCTCCTCGAGCACCGAGAGCCGTTCCTGCGCGAGGCGGGCCCGTTCGACCTCGACGGCGGCGGTGAGCGGCGCGCCCTGCAGCGGGTCGTGGCCGAAGGTGGCCAGCGCCGTGTCGTAGCGGGAAAGGGCCTCCTGCGGCTGCTCCGCCCGCACGGCCCGGGCCGCGGTCACCTCGGCCTGCCAGGCGTGGAGGTCGACGCGCAGCTCGTCCGCGAGCCGGTACCCCCGGCCCTCCGTGACGATGACCGGCTCGGCGCCGGCCTTGCGGCGGATGCCGGAGACCAACGACTGCACGCGGTTGCGGGCGGAGGACGGCTGTGTGCCGTCCCACAGCCACGCTCCGAGGGAGTCGACGTCGACGTGGTCACGCAGCGCGGCGAGCGCCAGGAGGCCGTGCTCGAGCTCGGTGAGGCGCACCGGTCCCGCACCCGACGACAGGCGGACCCTGCCGAGGATCTCGAGCTGCACGGGCGGTTTCCTCCTCACGTGACGACATCCAGGACCCTAGGCAGCAGGTCAGGTCCTCACAACACGGGCGAGGGGGGAGGACTCCCCGAGCCCGGGGGGTGTGGAAGGATCGGGGCGACCGATCCGGCCCCCTGCGAGAGGACCCCATGAGCGAGCCGGCCGTGCCCAGCGCCCACCTCGAGCCCTGGCTGCGCGACATCCTCCGCTGCCCCGCCTGCCGGGGTGAGCTGCGCGACGAGGCCGGACCCACCGGCCCCGAGCTGGTCTGCACGAACGCCGCGTGCGGGCTCGCCTACCGGATCGACGAGGGCGTGCCGGTGCTCCTCGTCGACGAGGCCCGCCGCCCGGGCTGACCGGCCCGCACGAGGACGACGATGACCTGGGTCGACGAGGCGCGGCTGGACGACCTCGACGCGCTCACGGCGCTCGACACCCGCGACTCCCTCCGCTCGCTCGCCTCCGCCGGGGCCCAGGTGCGTCGTGCCCTCGTCGCCGCCGACGAGGCGGGCGTCGGCCGGGTCTCGGGCGGCGAGCGCCCCCGGTCGGTCCTCGTGGCCGCCCTCGGCGGCTCGGCCGTCGTCGGGGACGTGCTCGACGTGCTGGCCGACCCCGGGTCGCCCGTCCCCGTCACGGTGCGCCGGGACGCCCCCCTGCCCGGATGGGTGGGGCCGCTCGACCTCGTCATCGCCGTCTCGCAGAGCGGGCGGGCGGCCGGCCCGCTCGCCCTCGCCGCCGAGGCTGCCCGGCGCGGCGCGTCCCTGCTGACCGTCGGAGCGGCCGGCTCGCCGCTCGCCGACGTCGCCGCCCGGGCCCGGGGGGTGCACGTCGACGTCGCGATCCCGGCCCCGAGCTCGCGCACGGCGCTGTGGTCGCTGCTGACGCCGGTGCTCGTCGCCGCGGACCGGCTCGGTCTCGCGTCCGTCCCGGTCGAGGTCCTAGAGCGGGTCGCCGACGTCCTCGACGACGTCGCCGAGGAGTGTCGTCCGTCCTCCGAGGCCTTCGTCAACCCAGCCAAGGTCATCGCCACCGGGCTCGACGGCACCGTGCCCCTCGTCCTCGGCGACGGTGCCCTCACCGGGGTGGCGGCCTGCCGCGCCGCGCAGATGCTCTCGCGCACCGCCCGGGTCCCCGCGACCCACGGGGCGCTCCCGGACGCCGCCTCCTCGGTGGTCGCCACGCTGGACGGACCGTTCGGCAGCGGCCTCGGAGCCGTCGGTGGAGGCGGACCCGGTGGGGGAGAGCGCGACATCTTCGCCGATCCCTACCTCGACGGGCCGTCGCTGCCGCGGCTCGGGCTCGTCGTGCTCCGCGACCCGGGTCTCGACCCCGCCGCCCGCGGGCTCGCGGACGCCGTCGTCGGGTCGGCCCGCGAGGCCGGGGCGGTCGTCCTCGAGCCCGAGGCGCGCGACGGCCACCCGGTCGAGCGGCTCGCCTCACTCGTCGGGCTCACCGACTTCGCCGCCACCTACCTCGCCCTCGGGCTCGGGTTCGACCCCTCGGTCTCCCGGCACGTCACGGACCTGCGCGACCGCACGAGCTGAGCCTCAGCCGTTCTCGGCGTGGTGCCGACCGGTCTGGGCCTCCTGCGCCTCGCCCACGGGCCGGTCCTGCACGACCTCGGGGTCGTCCTGCGGGTCGGACACCGGGATGGTGGGCTCGACGCGGTCCCCCATCTCCGCGGCACGGCTCGCCTGCCCGGCGTTCATCCGGGCGATGTCCTCGGCCTCCTCCCGCCACTGCTGCGCGGGGCCCGCGGCCCGGTCCTCGGTCTCCTCCTGCTGCGCCTCCCGGGCACGGCGGACGGTCTCGGCGTCGGGCTCCTTCGTCATGCTGACGGCTTACCCACCCGGGCCGTTCCCAACCCCGGACGCCACGACGGCCCGGTCCTGCGCGGGGCAGGACCGGGCCGTCGCGACGCTCAGCGCCGGGGGCGGACCAGCTCGGGACGGAGCACGAGGAGCAGACCCAGGCCGGTGTAGCCCAGGAGCAGGTGCACTCCGCCGACGAGGTTGCCGAGGGCCTCGCCGGCCACGACGAAGGTCGGGACGGTGACGACGGCCCAGCTCTCCGCGAGCAGCGGCCACCCGCGCGCCGCACCCCGCCACCGGCCGGCGACGGCCACCTTGACGCCGATGACGAACATGCCGAGCATCGACAGGGGCCAGAACACGTCGAGGACGGCGAGCCAGGGGGCGTCCCGCCAGGCCGGCACCGCGCCGTGGAGCAGCGACCACACCATGGCGACGGCGAGCACGACCCGCTCGACCGGGACCATGCGGCGGGCGAAGCGACCGGTGCCGGTGGCGAGGGTGGCGGCCTGGACGCCGAGCAGGGCCCAGACGCCGACCTGGAAGACCAGCCCGCCGAGGTCCTGCACGGCCCACCCGAGGGAGGTCTCGGGCATGCTGCCGACGGTGAAGGTCGCCAGGGCCCAGGTCGCGGCGCCGCCCGCGAGGAGGGCACCGCGACGCCGCACGGAGCGCAGGTCGACGGCGGCCGCCCGGTCGAGCCGCTGCTCGTGCGCCGGGTCGCCGCCGGGGGCGACCGCGGGGGTGGGGGAGTCGGTCCGGGCGGGGGCCGGGCTCAGGGTGGTGCGTTCCATCGTGCTGTCCTCTCGAAGGGGAGGTCCTGCCTCCCGGTCGGTGCGGCGAGTGCTCGCCGCGGCTGAGGAGCAGGTTTCCCGGCCGGCGTCCCGTGGCGTCAGGGGCACCGGTCCCGTCGTGCGTCACCGCCGGTGTCCCGGCCGGAACGGGACGCGCGTCCCACAGACACCGGGACGCCCGGTGCGGCACGCTGCTCGGGTGACGACCACCATCGCCGAGCGCCCCGTGTCCGCCGCGCGCGGCCGGTGGGCCGGCCGCGCCCTCGTCGGGGCAGTTCTCGGCATCGCGCTCGTGACGGTGCTCCTCGACCTCAGGGTGGACGACCGGCACCGTGCGCTGCTCCGGCTCGACCCGGGCTGGACGGCCGCTCCGCCGGCGCTCGCGCTCGTCGTCGCCGGGGCGCTCCTGCTCACCCGGCGTCCGGGGAACCGGCTCGGGACGGTGCTCTCGGGCTTCGGCCTCTGGTGGGCCGTCGACGGCCTGGCGGCGGCGTGGCTCGCGCTGTCCACCACGACCTCGCCGGCGCTCCCGGGTGCGACGGCCGCCTTCACCCTCTACCAGCGGCTCGGCGCCGGCCTGCTGCTCGCGCTGCCGCTCGTGCTCGTCCTGTTCCCGACCGGCCGCTGGCCGGTCAGGCGGGCCCGCTGGGCGGCGGCGGTCTCGGTCCTCGCGGCCGGCCTGTTGCCGCTCGTGCTCCTGGCCGCTCCCTCGCGCCTCGCCCAGGCCGAGAGCGGGTCCGGCGCGCTGCCGGCGCCGCTCGCCGGCGTCGACCTCGACCCGCTCACCCTCCCGCTGCCCGACGGCGTGTGGACGGTCCTCCTGCGCACCGCCTACCTCCTCCTGCCGGTCAGCCTCGTGCCAGCCCTCGTCGTCGTCGTGGCGCGGCACCGCCGGGCCGGTGGGCGCGAGCGCGCCCAGGGCCGGTGGCTGGTGTGGGCGGCCGTCGTCGACGTGCTCGTCATGCTCGCGGTGGCCGCCGTGCCGGCGCTCGGGGGGATCGGTCTCACCGTGGCGGTCGCCGCGACCGCCGGGGCCGTCGCGGTCGCCGCCACCGACCCGGGCCTCGTCGACGTCGACCGGCTGCTCGGCGACACCCTCGTCCTCGCCGTCCCGGTGGTCGCCTCCGTCCTGCTCGACCTGCTCGTGCTCGGGGGCACCTCGTGGCTCGTCGGCGACCGCGTCGAGCAGCGCGAGGCGTTCGTCCTCGCCGTCGTCGTCGTCGTCGGGCTCTGGCTGCCGCTGCGGTCGCGGTTGAGCCGATGGGTCCGGCGAGCCATCGGGGGCCGGGAGGATCCCTACGACGTCGTCGCCGGGCTGGCCCGCCGGCTCGAGGACTCGCGGACGGCGCACGACGAGCTCGCGGCGGTGACCCGCGCCGTGGCGCGGGCCGTGCGCACGCGCTGGGTCGGGGTCGAGGTGGCCTCGGAGGACGGGACGGTGCTCCTCGTCGAGCACGGCGAGCGGCCCGAGGCGACCCGCGGCCTGCCGGTCACCTACCGCGGCGAACAGATCGGGCGGCTGCTCCTCCCGGCGAGCGGCGTCGGGACGCGCCTGCGCCCCGCCGAGGAACGCCTCATGGCGGACGTCGTCCGGCAGGCGGCCGCCGCCGTGCGCGCCACCCTCCTCGCCGAGGCGCTCCAGGACAGCCGCGAGCGGCTCGTCACCGCGGTCGAGGACGAGCGCCGACGGTTGCGCCGCGACCTGCACGACGGGCTCGGACCGATGCTCGCCGCGGTGGCCACGCGCATCGACACCGCCCGGATCACCGCCCCGCGCGACCCGGAGGGGGCCGACGAGGTGCTCCGCCGGGCCCGGTCCGACGTCACGGGCATGCTCGGCGAGGTCCGGCGGCTCGTCCACGGCCTGCGGCCGCCGGCGCTCGACGACGTCGGGCTCGTCGGCGCGCTGGCGCAGCACGCGCGCGCGGCGGCCGCCGGCGTGGAGGTGGACCTCGAGGCGGGGCCGGGGGTCGACGACCTGCCGGCGGCGGTCGAGGTGGCGGCCTACCGCATCGTCGCCGAGGCCCTCGCGAACGTCGGGCGGCACAGCGGTGCCCGGCGGGCCGTCGTGCGCCTCGGCGTCTCGGCGGGCGCCCTCGAGCTCGAGGTCGTGGACGACGGGCGGGGCATCGAGGACGGCACCGCGGCCGGGGTCGGTCTCGTCTCGCTGCGGGAGCGGGCCGCGGAGCTCGGCGGCAGCTGCTCGGTCGGTCCCGGCCCGGGCGGCCGGGGCACCCGTGTCCTGGCGCGCCTTCCGGTCGGGCCCGGCCCCGGGGGGCAGGCTGGTGGCCGGTCGTCCGCTCCCGCTGCTCGGTCGACCGCGGGGAAGGAGGCGCCGTGAGCGAGCCGGTCGGGGTCCTCGTCGTCGACGACCACCCGGTGTTCCGCGAGGGCTTCGCGGCCCTCCTCGCGAGCATCGACGAGGTGCGGGTGCTCGGGACCGCCTCGACGGGCGCGGAGGCCCTCGTCAAGGTGGCCGCGCTCGCCCCCGACGTCGTCGTCATGGACGTGCAGATGCCCGAGCTCGACGGCATCGAGGCCACCCGTCGGCTGGCCGCCGAGCACCCGGACGTCGGCGTCGTCGTCCTCACCATGTCCGAGGAGGACGCGACGATCTTCGACGCCGTCCGGGCCGGGGCACGCGGGTACCTCCTCAAGGGTGCCGAACCGGACGAGGTGGTGCGCGCGGTGACGACGGTCGCGGCCGGTGGCGTGGTCTTCGGTGCGGTGCTCGCGTCCCGGATCGCCGAGTTCTTCGCGCGGCCCCCGGCACCGGACCAGACGCCCTTCCCGGAGCTGTCGCCGCGCGAGCGCGAGGTCCTCGACCTCGTGGCCACCGGCCTGACCAACGGGCAGATCGCGGCGCGGCTCTTCCTCTCGCAGAAGACGGTCCGCAACCACGTCTCCGCCGTGCTCCAGAAGCTGCAGGCCGCGGACCGCGCCGCCGCGATCATCCGGGCCCGCGACGCCGGGCTCGGTCGCTGACCGGTCAGCCGGGGAGCGCGAGGGCGAGTCGCTCGGCGCCGGGCAGGGCCAGCAGGTCGGCGCCGGTGAGGAGCAGCTTGCCGCCGCGGGTGCCGCTGCCGACGACGACCTCGCCGGCCTCGACGACCGCGTCGTCGACGAGCACCGGCCACCCCTCCGGCAGCCCGACCGGGGTGATGCCGCCGAACTCCATCCCGGTGAGGGTGACGGCGTCGTCGTGGGGCGCGAAGGAGATCTTCCGGGCGTCGAGGCGCCGGCGGACGACGCCGTTGACGTCGGCCCGGTGCGTGGCGAGGACCATCACCGCGGCGTACCGCGTCTCGCCACCGCGCCGGCCGGCGACGACGACGCAGTTGGCGCTGGCCCCGAGCGAGACGTCGTAGGCCTCGCACAGCGCGGCGGTGTCGGCCAGGCCCGGGTCGATCGCCGCGACGAGGGCGCCGGGCACGGCTGTCAGGGCCGCGGCGACCGGAGGCGCCAGGAGCTCGGGGTGGTCGGCGGCGGGCATCCAGTCGAGGGTTCCGCGGGAGGTCGGCATGCACCCCACGGTAGGCGAGGCACGATCCCTAGGATCGGTGGCATGGCGCAGGACGAGAAGGACGAGGGCGACCGCGACGGTGGCTCGGTGGCGATCCTCGCAGCGCTGCTGGCCAACCTCGGGGTGGCCGTCACCAAGCTCGTCGCCTTCCTCCTCACCGGCTTCTCGTCGATGCTGGCCGAGAGCGTCCACTCGCTCGCCGACACCGGCAACCAGGTGCTGCTCCTCGTCGGCAGCCGGCGCGCCCGTCGCTCCGCGGACCTCGAGCACCCCTTCGGCTTCGGCCAGCAGCGCTACGTCTACTCGTTCGTCGTCGCGATCATGCTGTTCGTCCTCGGCGGCGTCTTCGCCCTCTACGAGTCCTACGAGAAGATCCGCGAGGCGCTCGGCGAGGACGACTACGACCCCTTCGCCTCCCGCTGGTGGTGGGTGCCGCTGGCGGTGCTGCTCGTCGCGATGGTGCTCGAGGGGAGCAGCCTGCGCACGGCCGTGCGCGAGTCCAACCGGATCCGGGGCCGTCGCTCGTGGCTGCGCTTCGTCCGCACGACGAAGTCGCCCGAGCTGCCGGTCGTCCTCCTCGAGGACTTCGGGGCGATCATCGGCCTCGCCCTCGCGCTCCTCGGCGTCGGGCTCACCCTGCTCACGGCCAACCCGGTCTGGGACGGTCTGGGCTCGGGGGCGATCGGGGTCCTGCTCGTCCTCCTCGCGGCCTTCCTCGCCGTGGAGATGAGCTCCCTCCTCGTCGGGGAGGCCGCGATCCCCGAGGTGCGCGCGCGCATCATCGCCGCGCTCGAGTCGCCCGAGGCCGTCGACCGCGTCATCAACAGCCGCACCATGCACCTCGGCCCGGACGAGGTCCTCGTCGCGGCCAAGCTCGCCGTCGGTGCGACGGACAGCGCCGCCGAGGTCACCGCGGCCATCAACGAGGCCGAGCGCGCGGTCCGCGAGGGCCTGCCCGGGATGAGGATCGTCATCTACCTCGAGCCCGACCTGGACGCTTCACCCGGCAGCCCGAGCGTCGACGGCCCCGGCGGGGTGGTGGCCGACCCCCGCGAGTCCGCCGTCGAGGACGCCTCCCGGGGCTGAGGCCGGCGAAGCACCGGGGTCGGCCGAACGGACGACACACCCGCGTCCGGGAGGCCGACGGACCACGGGATCCGTAGGCTGGCGGGAACCGTGGACCCGCACCAGTGACGAGGAGGTCGTGCATGGCCCCCGTGGCGGCTCTCGACGCGACCGAGCTCGTGCCCGCCGGCACGTCGCGACGGCCCTCCCCGCTCGCCCTCCAGCGCGCGCTGCGCCTGGTGCCGCAGCTCGGCTGCCTCGTCGTGGTGGGTGCGCTCGGTGCGTCCAGCCACCCGGCGCCGGTGACCTACCTCGCCGCACAGGCCGTCGTCCTCCTCGCGATGGTGGCGCTCCGGGGCCCCGGCGACCCGGCCGTGGTGCGCCGGTCGCGAGCCGGGCTCCGTCAGGGCGTGGTGACCAGCGCGGTGGCGGTCGCCGCCCTCGGTGCGCTCGGCGTGCCGGTCGCGACCGTCCAGCTCGGCGTGGTCTGCGCCCTCGCGGCGTGGTGGGGCCTCGGGGTGGCCCGGGACTCCTACGTCGCCGCCGGTGCCCAGCTCGACGCCATCCTGGCCACCCTGCCTCCACCCGAGCGGGCCCCCCTCCTGCCGACCGACGCGGGTCGCGGCTGAGCCGTCGAGGCACGGCCGCGGACCGACCGGCCCGTCCGGCGCCTGCGGTAACCTGAACGCTGCACTACCGGCCTGGGTGATGACCCTCGCACTGCGCGGCCCAGATGGGCGACGCCGGTCAACTCGAACAGACGCTGCCCACAAGGAGCTTTCGCATGTCCGTTGACCACAAGGTCCGCGACCTCTCGCTCGCCGAGTCCGGTCGCCACCAGATCCGCCTCGCCGAGCACGAGATGCCCGGCCTGATGTCCCTGCGCGCCGAGTACGGCGACGCGCAGCCGCTCGCCGGCGCGCGCATCGCCGGCTCGCTGCACATGACCGTCCAGACGGCCGTCCTCATCGAGACGCTCACCGCGCTCGGTGCCGAGGTCCGTTGGGCCTCCTGCAACATCTACTCGACCCAGGACGAGGCCGCGGCCGCGGTCGTCGTCGGCCCGCACGGCACCCCCGAGGACCCGCAGGGCGTTCCGGTGTTCGCGTGGAAGGGCGAGACCCTCGAGGAGTACTGGGACTGCACCGAGCAGATCCTCACCTGGCCCGGTGGTGCCGGCGCCAACATGATCCTCGACGACGGCGGCGACGCCACGATGCTCGTGCACAAGGGCAAGGAGTGGGAGACCGCCGGCCAGGTGCCGCCCACGACCGAGGAGGACTCCGAGGAGTTCGGCGTCTTCAAGGCACTCGTCCGCCGGACGATGGCGCAGGACCCGCAGAAGTGGACCCGGGTGGCCGCCGAGATCAAGGGCGTCACCGAGGAGACCACGACCGGCGTGCACCGCCTCTACCAGCTGGCCGAGGCCGGCGAGCTGCTCTTCCCGGCGATCAACGTCAACGACTCGGTCACCAAGAGCAAGTTCGACAACAAGTACGGCTGCCGCCACTCGCTCATCGACGGCCTCAACCGCGCCACCGACGTCCTCATCGGCGGCAAGGTCGCGGTCGTCGCGGGCTACGGCGACGTCGGCAAGGGCTGCGCCGAGTCGCTGCGCGGCCAGGGCGCCCGGGTCATCGTCACCGAGATCGACCCGATCTGCGCGCTCCAGGCCGCGATGGACGGCTACCAGGTCGCGCGCCTCGACTCGGTCGTCGACCAGGCCGACATCGTCGTCACCTCGACCGGCTGCTTCAACGTGGTCTCCGCCGAGCAGATGCAGCGGATGAAGAACAAGGCGATCCTCGCCAACATCGGCCACTTCGACAACGAGCTCGACATGGCCGGCCTCGCGAAGGTCCCGGGCGTGAAGAAGCAGGAGATCAAGCCGCAGGTGCACGAGTGGACCTTCGAGGACGGCGACTCGATCATCGTGTTGTCCGAGGGGCGCCTCATGAACCTCGGCAACGCCACCGGCCACCCGAGCTTCGTCATGTCGAACTCGTTCTCCAACCAGACGATCGCCCAGATCGAGCTGTTCGGGAAGACCGACGAGTACTACGACGAGGACGGCAGGCCGCAGGTCAAGACCCTCCCGAAGCACCTGGACGAGAAGGTCGCCGAGCTGCACCTCGAGGCGCTCGGGGTCGAGCTCACCGAGCTGACCAAGGAGCAGGCCGAGTACCTCGGCGTCGACGTCGCGGGGCCGTACAAGCCGGAGCACTACCGCTACTGACACCGGATGGGGGGACGCACCACGCGGACCCGGGTGGGGAGACCCGGGGACCGGACCGAGAGGCTCGCGGCGCTCGCCGCGGGCCTCTCGGTC
Organism: Phycicoccus sp.; assembly: GCF_035325325.1. Classification (NCBI taxonomy): domain Bacteria; kingdom Bacillati; phylum Actinomycetota; class Actinomycetes; order Micrococcales; family Intrasporangiaceae; genus Phycicoccus; species Phycicoccus sp. The sequence continues at coordinate 55,578 of NZ_DAOLAC010000018.1, forward strand.
GTCGTCGCGGGGGCCCTGTTGGCCGCCGGGCTGGCGCTCTCGCCGCGGGGCCTCGACCTGCTCGACGGGGCGTACCAGCTGCGGCTCGTCGCGTCGCCCGGTGCCTCCCGAGCCGCGGGCGAGGTGTACCTGTTCGGCTTCCTCCTCCACCCCGTCTACGAGCTGGTCGGGGAGGACGTGGCGGTGCTGCGCACGGTCGGGGCGCTGCTCCTCGCCGCAGCCGCTGCGCTGGCCGCCCGGGACCTCGTGCGGATGGCGGCCCGCGGGAGCCGCCTCGCGGCGTCGTCGACGTGGGCGGTCGCGGCGGCCGCGGCGGCCTCGACCCTGCTGGTGCGCACGTTGTGGACCCGCGACCCGGGCTACCGCTGGGTGGCCCTGCTGGGCCTGGTCCTCGTCGCCGCGGGCCTGGCGCGCGCCGAGGACGGCCGTGACCGGTCCGCCGGTGTCCTCCTCGGGCTGGGGCTCGTCGTCGCGGGGACCGGTCGGCCGACGACCGGAGCGGCCGCCGGGCTCCTCGTCCTCGTCGTCGTGGCGCTCCGGCGGTGGTGGCGTCCGCGGTTCCTCGGCTGGACCGGTGCCGCCGTCGTCGGCGCGGCCGCGGGCGTGCTCGCCCTCGCCGGGATGACCCCGCGGCAGGCCGTCCAGTACCACGTCTCCGGGCTGCGGATGGTGGAGCTCCTCGGTGACCACGGGTCCGTGCTCCAGCTCGCGGGCTTCACCGTGCCCGACGTCAGCGGCCTGCTCCTCCTCGGCACGCCACTGCTCCTCGTGGTGCTCCCGCCGCTCGTCCTCCGTCGAACCGTGGGGTCCGCCGTCACCCGCGCCGCGGGGAGCTCAGCAGGCGCCGGTGCGGTGTCCGCGCTCGTCGTCCTCGTCCTCGGCGGGGTCCTGGCCGCGTTCGCGAGCCACCTCGTCGGCGCCGGCGGACAGGTGCACCGGTCACTGTCGGTCGCGCTCGCCCTCCCCCTGCTCGCGACCGTGGCGCTGCTGGCCCAGCGGGGTCGGGCCTCGGGCCGCGCGGTCGTCCTCGTCGCGGTCCTCCTCCTCCCGTACCCGTACGCTCTCGGATCCAACGTGGCGTTCTCCCTCGTGACGGCGCAGGCCGCGTGCCTCTGGGTGGCCGCCCTCGGCGCGGTCGCGGTGCTCCCCGCACGGACGGGACCGACCCTGCTGTCCCCGGCGGTCGCCGCCGCCGTCGGGTGCGCGGTGACCGGGATCGTCCTCTGGACCGCGTGGTCGGCCGGTCCGCCGGAGTCCTCGTTGGCCGGCGCCACGGTCCCCGCCCCCGTCGCCTCGGGCACGCTGCTGCTCCCGGCCGACGAGGCGGCGGTCGCGACCCGGCTGCACGGGCTGGCGGACGAGGAAGGCATCTCCGCCGACACCCCGGTGGTCGACCTCACCGGGGTGGGGGCCGGCTACGCCTTCGAGCTCGGAGGCCATCCGCTGGGACGGGCGCACCTCTACGGGACGTGGGCGGGCGGGGTCGAGTCGGCCCGCTACGCGCTCGACCGGGTGCCGTGCCGCGAACGCGCCGCGGCCTACCTGCTGTACGCGCCGGACAACCCCTCCGACGTGTCGCCGGCGTTCACGGGCGGGCGGCTGGACCTCCACCGCGACTACACCGCCGTGGACCGCTTCGCGTCACGTCAGTTCGGGCGGACCTTCGAGATCTCCGTGCTCCGGCCCGGGCCCGCCGTCGCGAGTCGGTTGGGCTGTCCCGCCTCGCCCTGAGGATGCGGGAGGCGGCGCGCACGGACGGCGCACCTCCCGATGGGCGGCTGCTCACCGCGTCATGATGGCCCCGTGCACCCTCCCGACCACCAGCGCCTGCGTTCGCACGCGGTCCGGCTGACCAAGTTCGGGCTCACCGGCGGCGCCGGCTTCGTGGTCGACTTCGGCACCCTGGTCGTGCTCCACGGTGTGCTGCGCTGGCCCCTCGTCGTCGCCACGCTGGGGGCCTACGTCCTCGGAGGCGTCGTCCACTACGGGCTGACCCGGATGTGGGTCTTCCCCCACGCCCGGGATGCGGGTGAGGTGGGGAAGGTGGTGCGCTACCTCCTGCTCGGGGCCGCGAACGCCCTCGTCACGGTGATCGCCGTCACCGGACTGAGCCGGCTCGGCGTCGACTACCGCGTCGCCAAGGTCGCCGCCGTCGTGGCGCTGTTCTTCACGAACTACCTGCTCACGCCGCGCTTCGTCATGACGACGTCCCGCGGCAGCCGGACCGTCGCCCCGGAGTCGAGCGACCGCTCGAGGAAGGTGCGGTAGGCCGCGAGGAGTGCCGGTCGGCGCCGGACGTTGTCCGGGTGCACGAGGTGGACGGCAACCCCGCCCGCGGCCCAGACCGCCTCGGCGGCCCGGGTCCACGCGTCGGCGACCTCGTCGGCGGAGAGCCGGTCGACGAACGCCAGGAAGTAGTCCTGGGGCAGGGTGAGCGGAAGGTGGGTCAGGCCCGAGGGGCCGATGAACGGGATCGTCGTCCCGCACCCCGTGCGCCAGCCGTGCGGCCCGCCGAGCTCGACGGTCGGGGGGGTCATGTCGTACTCGAAGAACTCGGCGACGACCTCGAACATCCCCGCCGACCGGACCAGCTGGCCGGCGCGGAAGCCGCGCACCCGACCGGCCATCGACGGGTAGACCTCGAAGAAGTGGGCGAGCCGGGTCCGAAGCTGCTCCGGTGGAAGGAACGGCAGCAGTCCATCGTGGAGGTAGCCGTGCGAGAACACCTCGCAGCCCTCGTCCAGGAGGGCCTCGAGGACAGAGCCGGCGACCGTGTACCGACGGGAGAGCACGCCGACGGCCGACGCGACACCGAGCTCCCGCTCCACCCTCCGCAGCATCTCGACGCCGGCGAGCCCGTACTCCTCGTCGAGGTCGTGGGTGAGGACCAACGTGCGCTCGGTGTCGACCTGCACGGGGACTCCCGCGAGCCGCGACGCCTCGGTCCACACCTCCCGCCGGAAGGTGTCGAGCCTCGTCTCGACGGGGTCGGCGGGAAAGGGGTCCGGACCCTCGGCCTCCGCCCGGCGCAGGCCAGCGATGCGTGCTCGGTTGAGCCGGGTCCGCACGGAGAACGGGATGAGGGTGTACGGGATCGGCAGTCGTGAGTAGGTCGGTTGCTCCCGTGCGAGGTCGGACTCCCGAAGGTGGTCTTCCTCGACCTGCCACCACGGCAACCCGAGGTGGACCCGGTCGCCCTCGACGTGCCAGGTCAGCTTCGAGCCCTCGTGCGTGACGATCCGCTCGCGGACGCGGCGTCGGTCCTCGGCGTCCGGTGTCCAGCACCGGTACGCGAGGCTCGTCATCCGCTCTGCCCGACGTCCTCGGGCCGCAGCGTCTTGGCGACCCGGAAGCCCGGGCCCACGACCACGCTGTACGGTGCGACGTCCTTGTGCACGACGACACCCGTCGCGATGACCGAGTGGTGTCCGATCGTCACTCCGGGGGTGACCGTCACCCCCGGCATGAGCCAGCAGTCGTTCTCGATGGTCGTCGTGAACTGCTTGTCGGGGTAGAGGACCGAGAGGTCGCGCGCGGTCACGGTCGTCTGGTGGGTGGTGATGATGCACCGGGCGCCGATCGCCACCCGGTCGCCGATGACGACGTTCTGCGGAAAGAGCTTGTCGAAGAGGACGCCCTCGCCGACGAACACGTCCCGGCCCATCGAGAGTCCCGACGCGCGGTAGACCCGAGCACGGGCGGCGTCGGAGGGCACCCAGTCGGCGGCCCGGTGGAGGAGCGCTGCACGAAGCGACATGGCCTCAACCTAGTGGGCGCGACCCCCGCTCGCCGGGTGGTCGCCTGCTGCTGCCGGTCGTGTCGACGCAGGTCAGGAATCCTCCGGCGGCTGGGGACGGCCGAGCAGGGTCCAGCCCTCCGCGGTCCCCGCGACCGACCAGCCTCCCCGCGTCAGCGTGGCCGCCGGCGGGGAGCCGGCGCGCACCAGGGCGGCGGAGCAGCCCCGGTGGCTGACGAGTGCGGTCGTGCCGTCGCCACCGGCAGCGAAGCGTGCGTAGGCCTCGACGTCCGCCGGTGCGTAGAGCTCGGTCCGACCGTCGATCACCGGGACGAGCCGCGGGTGGGCCCACCACAGCCACCCCCCGACGCCGTAGTCGTTGCACACGACCGTCCCGTCGGGGAGCGCGTCCAGCCGGTCGGCCAGGGCGGTCGGGAAGCCCTGTGGCGCGGCCGCTCGCGTGCCGGCCAGCGTCCACGCCCCGCCGAGACCGACGGCAGCCGCCACGAGCAGCGCCAGCACCTCGGCCCGGCCGAGCCCCTCTCGGCCGAGAGGGGTGCGCTCCTGCACCGCTCGGGCGAGGAGCGGGACGAGGAGCGCGGCGGCGAGCGCGACGGTCCGGCCGTGCGTCACGAGGAGGTAGCCGGCCAGGACGAGGACGCCGATCTCGGGCCACGTCGGCGCCCGCCCCACGTTCCACACGAGCACGAGCAGCATCGCCATGGCCCACGTGACGAGGAACGCGGGCATCCCCACGGTCGGGGGACGCCACTCGTCGATGAGCGCCGTGATCGTGCCCACCTGGAACGGTGCCGTGAGCAGGCGGGGCCCGACCGGCGTCAGCGCCGCGGCGACGAGCGACGTCAGCGCAACAGCGGTGGCCCGCGCCACCACACGGCCGGGCGCCCGCTCGAGCCGCAGGCCCACGGCGACGACGAGCCCGAGCAGCGGTGCGACGAACCAGAACCCGTGGAGGCACGCCCAGACCCAGGTGAACGGGACGAGCCACCACCGGCTGCGGTGGTCGCGGGCGGTCGCGAGCCAGGCCCCGCCCGCGACGAGGGTGAACGGGAGCGAGAACGACTGCGGCCGTGCGCTGAGCGTCATCGAGGTGCCGACGGCGGCCGCGAGGGCCAGGGCGGCGGCGGGGAGCACGGCCGCGTCCCGCCGCGCCACGAGGTACGCGACGACCAGGGTCGTGGTCCCGAGGAGCGCCACGTACCAGGCGACGGCGGGCAGCCCGCCGAGGCCGTGCAGCCAGGAGAGGAGGAGGTCGCCCAGCCACTGGTGCCGGATCCACTCACGGGTCGTGAACGGGCTCCACGGGTCGGGGCCGACCAGGTCGAGGTGCCCGCGCAGCTCGTCGCCGGTGCGCAGGTGCCACCACGTGTCGGGGTCGTTGACGGCGTGGACGGTCTGCGTCGCGACGACGAGGACGACGAGCACGAGCGGGGTGAGCCGGGCCCACAGCGGGATGCGCCACGGCCGACCGTCAAGGGGGTCGTGCTCGGGCTCGACGACCCTCATGACGTGCACCGGTCCACGCGCCAGAGTGTGTACGGCCCGCTGCTCGCCAGCTCGGTGAATCCGGGTGTGTCGGAACCGACCCGGGCGAGGCCGGCGTAGGCGTCACCCAGCGCGGTCTCGTCGGCGTTCGCGTCGCCGCCGGTGAGGACGTGGGTCAGTCCGGACGCGACGACGGCTCGGCACACGCCGGGGTCGCTCCGCACCCGGTCCAGCCGGGCCGCCACCTCCACTGCCCCGGGCCGCGACGGGAGCGGCGGGTCGCCCACCGGGAACAGGAGGGTGACGTCGCGGTGGAGGAAGAGGAACGTCCCGCCACGGAACGGGTCGGCGGCGACCGTCGCGCCTCGAGGGAGGCGGTCGGCCAGCGAGGCGAGGGCGTCCTGCTCGGCGGGCGTCGCCCACCACCGGTCGGCGGTCTCCGGGTGGTACAGCGCGCGGACCACGGGCGCCGCCGTCACGAGGGTCAGGGCGGCCAGGCCGGCGACGACGAGGGGCACGCCCCACGGCACGAGCGCCCGGGCCTCGCCGGCTCGGCCGGCGACGTTCCGGGCCAGGGCCGCCACCGCGAGCACGGCCGGTACGACGGCCAGCGCCCTCAGTCGGTTGACGTCGCTGTACCAGGGCCACGTGAGGACGGAGACGACCCCGTGCGGGAGGACGAGGACGGAGGCGGCGAGGGCGAGCGGCACGACGAGACCGACGGCGACCCAGGCGCGGCCCGCGCGGACCGACAGGACGGCTCCTGCCGTGACGGCGAGCGCACCGACCGCCGCGGACAGCGGGTGCTGCGAGACCGTGGAGAGGACGAGGGCGACCACGTCGAGGGCGCCGTAGCCGCCTCCGGCGGCTCCCGCGACGAGGAGCCGTTCGGGCGGCCGCACCGACCACGCGGCCGCGACGGCGAGCGCCCCGCCGGCGGCCACGACCACCGCGAGACGGTGACGACCAGCCCGGGCCAGGCGCTCGAGGACGGCCGGGAGCCCGATGACCGCCACGCCGTAGAGCGCGGCGGGGTGGACGACGGTGGCCGCTGCGGCCCCGACGACCGGGAGCACGGCGGCCGCGGCGATCCGCCTCCGCCCGCCGGCCACCGCGACCAGGCCGGTGAGCTCGAGCACCTGGGAGAGGACCGGGGGCAGGAGGGCCGTCGCGAGCAGGAAGGGCCACACGACGCCCCACGTGAGGAGCTGGTAGGGCAGGCCGTAGCAGAGGAACGCGCTCACGGCGGCGGTGGTGAGGACGGCCGGGGACGGACCCCACACGGTGCGGGCCAGGAGCACCACGCCGACCGGCCACACGAGGGACACGACCACCGTGAGCAGGGCGTGTGACGCCGTCAGCGGGTCGACGCCACTGAGGCCCGTCACGAGCGCCGCCACCGCGTGCCATCCACCCGGGTAGGGCACCCGGGCGTACGCGGTGACGTCCCCGGCCCACGCGGACCCGTCGCGCACGAGCATCGTCGTCGCGCCGACGTGGAAGATCGAGTCGTGGATCTGGGGCCACGCGGTCGCGCTGCCGACGGCCCGGCCGAGGACGGTGGCCACCACCGCACCGCCGGAGACGACCGCCGCAGCGGGCCACCACCGACCGCCCGGCCGGGAGGGTTCACGAGGGTCCTCGACGGGACGGGCGAGCAGCCGGGTCGCCCCGGCGACGGCTGCCGTCAGGACGGCGAGGACGACCGCTCCCGCACCGTGCACCGTGTCCGATGCGGCCACGTGCCCCACCGCTCCGGTGAGCAGCAGCAGGGCGATGGAGACCGGTGGGGCGGCTCCCCAGGCCGTCCAGCCGCGGCGACCGGCCGACCACAGCACGGCGAGGCCCGGGAGGAACAGGAGCAGCGTCGCGGCGAGGAGGGCGATCGTGAAGCTCACGGTGGGAGCACCGGTGCGCCCGGAATGACCCAGAGCGCGCGGACCCACCACCACTGGAGGAGCACCTCGACGAGGAGGACGGCGCCCGCGGCGACGACCACCCCGCGCGTCCCGAACCGCGCCAGCGGTGCGGTGACGGCGCGCCGGGTGGGCTCGGCGGGCACGAGGGTGAGCAGCGAGTAGCGCAGGATGCTCGGGTTGATCGTCGTCGTGAGCAGCACGTAGCCGAGGTAGAGCGGCCCCCACGTGCCGAGCCCGTCGGCCGGCCGGTCGGGACGCGGTCGGCGGCTGCGGACCCAGGCGAGTGCCCCGCCCACGAGGACGAGCGCGAGCGCCGCCGCCGGCCCGACGAGCTGCCAGATGCCGGCGACCCAGCCGCCGCGCAGCCCGCCCGCCTTGACCCAGGCGGCCATCGTGTCGGTGAAGGCGGTCGGGATGCCGGTCAGCACGGCGACGGTGACCGGCCACGCCGCCGTGGCCAGCCCGGCGACGCCGACGGAGACGAGGAGTGGACGCACGTCGGCGCGACGCTCGTCGCCGGCCGGCGCGCGGTGGGCCCGCCACGCGAGCACGAGGAGGTACAGGGCGACCGGGGCGAGGACCGGCCGGGTGAGCCCGAGGACGAGCAGGGCCCCCCACAGGACCGCCCACCGGCGCCCGGCCAGCGCGGTGAGCACGACGACGAGCAGGAGCAGCGCGAGCGACTCGGTGTAGGCGGTCTGGAACACGACGGCCGTCGGGAACACCGCGAGCCCCGCGACCGCGAGGTGGGCCACGAGCCGCCCCCGGGTGCGCACCAGCCATCGGGCCAGGAGGACGACGGCGAGCGCGCCCGCGACGAGGCTGACGAGGCTGGCCGCGACCCCGAACGAGGCACCGGTCACGGCCATCACGCCGCGGCAGAGCATCGGGTACACGGGGAAGAAGGCCATCTCGTTGCGCTGCGCGGGCGGGCCGAAGAGGGCCGGGTCGGTGCGGTAGCCGTGCGTCGCGATGGTCTCGTACCACTGGCCGTCCCAGTTGGTCACGACGTCCCAGTAGCCCGGCGAGGCCGGCAGCGACCCCTCGACGTGATGGTCGGGGGAGTCGGTGAGGGCGACCTGGGCCGGGGCGGCGAGGAGGAGGAAGACGGCGCTGAGCGCCCGCGCGAGGAGGAAGACGGTGAGCGCGATGGCGGTGTCCCGGACGGTCGGCCGGTCTCCGGCGCCCGCCGACGGCACGGGGTCGGCCGACGCCCCCGCCTCGCGCATCAGGGTGCCCCCGTCGTGGTCGCTCACCCTCGGCTGGCGTTGGTCGGGTCCTGGATGTCGAGGAGCATCGCGAAGAGGAGCATGTGGATGCCGGACAGGAGGGGGCCGACGCAGAGGATGACCGAGCCGGCGGTCGCGACCGGGGGCCCGAGGGTCTCCCAGAGCACCCAGAGCCCGACGAGCAGGCCGAAGCCGGTGAGCGCGATGCCGGCGAAGAGGAGGAGGGCGACCGCCGAGAAGGACTGGAGGACGTACTTCCACCAGATGCGCGTCCAGAACCCCTTGAACAGCCGCGCCGCGATGCGAGGGCCCACCGTCGCGAGGTTCATCCCGGAGACCTCGGTGCCGTACCGCGCGGGGACCGCGACGTCGGCCGCCGGGACGTGCGCGATGTTCAGCTGGATCAGCAGGTCGTTCTCGAAGTCGTAGCGCTTGGCGATGAGGTCGAACGGGACGCGCTCGAGGGCCTCGCGGTGGATGGCGGTGTACCCGTTCTGCGGGTCGAAGAGGTTCCAGTAGCCGGAGGCGGCCTTCGTGAGGAAGGACAGGACGATGTTCCCGACGACGCGCATCGCCGGCATGCCGGCGAAGCTCCCGCGGCCGTAGAACCGGTTGGCCTTCGTGAACTGCGCTCTGCCGGAAGCGATCGGGTCGAGCAGCTGGGGGAGGAACTCGGGGTCCATCTGCCCGTCGCCGGCCATGACGACGCTGACGTCGGCGCCGAGCTCGAGGGCGCGTCGGTGGCCGGCGAGCACGGCCCCGCCGACCCCCTGGTTCTCGGGCAGGCGGATCACCTCGGTGCGCTCGTCGGCGGCCTCGCGGGCGCGATCGCCGGTGGCGTCCGGGCTGCAGTCGTCGACGACGATCACGTGGTCGACGAGGGGCGGCATCGCGGTGACCGTGGAGGCGATGAGCGCCTCCTCCCGGTACGCGGGCACGACGACGGCGACGCGCATTCCCTCGTACACCGTCACACTCCTCGCCGTCGGCACCGGGGGCCGGGTCCTGCCGCAGCGAAGATAGCCCGCGGGGCCGCCGCTTCGCCCGCGGCACGCATCGTCCGTTCGGGTCTTTCGGCCGAGGGCCGTCGGGCGGCCCCTCCCGCGCGCGCGTACAGTCGCACGAGCGGGCCCGCCGTCCGGCCGGCCCCGACCCGAGGCGGGACCAGCACCTGCACGGCCGGAGGCCAGGATGACCGCGACGACCCGGACGCGTGGCGCCGCCGCGGTCGCGACCGGCGTCCCCGCCCGGATCGGCCGCGACCCGTTCGGCGCCCTCGGCGACCTCGGGTCGGCCGCCCTCGTCGCGGTGGCCGGCCTCCTCGCCCTGATGACCCTCGCCGCGCCCCTCGGCTGGCGGCCGCTGCGCTCGCAGGCGGCCTCCGTCGGCCTCCTCGTCCTCCTCGCCGTGGTCGCCGTCCTCGCGCTCCGGGTCCTGCGCCGCGGCCGCGGCCCGTCGGCGCCGCGCACGGCCCAGCTCGTGACCGCCGCCCCGGCCCTGCTCGTCGTCGGGTGGGCCGTGGCCGCCCGGTTCCTCCCGGTCGGCGTGCGTACCGAGTGGTACCTCGGCGGCGACCACGTCCGCCACCTCGTCCTCACCGCCGAGGAGCAGGCGGCCGGTGTGCTCGGCTACGACGTCGAGTCCTACCCGCGGGCGTGGCACACGGTCGTCGCCCTGGTCTGGAGTGCCGCGGGCCTGCGCCCCGAGGACTCCGTCACCGCCGTCGTCGACCTCGGCGCCCTCCTCGCCTGGCTGCTCTCCGCCGCGCTCGCCCTGACGACGGCCGCCCTCGCCGCCTCCCTCGGCTCCCGCACCGGGCTCGGCCTGCGCGCCTCCGCCGGAGCGGGGTTCGTCGCCGGCTGCGTCACCGCGTGGCCGTTCTTCCTCGCCACCTACCAGGCGCTCGGGCTGGAGGGGTCGCTCGTCGCGGCCTCCGTCCTCGCCGTCGTGCTGCGGGCGCGGCTCACGGACCCGACCGGGGCCCGCGGCTTCGTCGTCGCCGTCGCGGGCGGGGTGGTCCTCGCGCACACCTGGCAGCTGCTCCTCCCGGTCGCCGCGCTCGCGGCGCTGGGCCCGGCCCGGGGCCTGCTCCGTGCCGGGCGGCGCGGCCGGCTCGTGCTCGCCGTCGGCCTGCTCGTCGGGGCGGTCGCCGCCTGGCCGGCCCTCCTCGCCGTCGTCACCCGGGTCGGGGTGCAGCACGCGAGCGACGCCGACGTCGTCTCGCCGGTGCCGTGGGCGTTCCTCGCCCTCGGGGCGGGGGCGGCCGGCGTCCTCGTCCTCCGGCGGCGCCACCGGCGTACCGCGACCGTGCTCGCGCTCATGGCGGTCCCTGCGGTGACCGGGGTCCTCCTCGCGCTCTACGTCGGGGTCTCGCCGCTCGCCTACTACCCGAGCAAGCTGCTGTGGCACACCGCGGTCCTCGGCCTCGCGCCCCTCGCGGTCGTCGTCGTGGGGCTCGCCCTCCGGGTCGACCGCGCCTCGTTCCGCGGCGCCTCGCTGCTGCGGGTCGTGGGAGGTGGCGGCCTCGCGACGGTCCTCGTCTTCGCCCTGCTCGGCCCGTTCGCCGCCTTCACCGGTGGGTGGTCGACGACCGACGGGCCGACCGTGCTCCGCGCGGTCTCGGCCCCCGGCGCCGGCGACGCGCAGGTGGTCTGGACGGATGGTCCGGTCGTCACCGACACGGTCGCGCGGATCCTCCTCGCGGCGGTGCGCCCGACGAGCGGGGGCATCGACCGGCCCCAGTCGTCGCTGACCGTCGAGCAGGAGTGCGCGTTGCTGCGGGCCGCGGACGCGCCGGCGGTGCTCAGCGACCACCCCGTCGCCGAGGTGCGGGCCCGGTACGCGTGCGTGCCGGACGTCCGCGTCGTCGCCGTACCCCGTTCGTCCTGACTGCTCGGCCGAACGGCCCCTTGCCCGGCCCGGCCCGTGACCGCGGGTCGGGCGGGCGCCTAGCGTGACCGGGACCGACCCGCCCGCGCGATCCCGAGGAGCCCGATGGCCCAGCCCACCCTGGCCGCCGTGCCGGTCGCGCCCGACCTCGGCCGGCTGCGCCGCACGTGGGCCGTCCTGCCCGTCGTCGTCCGCTACGGGGTCGTCGGCGGGGTCACCCAGGTGGTGTACCTCTCGGTGCTCGGCGGCTCCCTGCTCGTCGGTGCGCACTACCTCCTCGCCCTCGCGGCGGCGCAGCTGTGCGCGATGGCCTTCGCGTTCCCCGCCTACCGCGGACTCGTGTTCCGTGCCGGCGGTCCGCTCGGCCGCCAGGTCGTGGCCTTCCTCGGGGTCTGGTGGACCGGGGCCGCGATGAGCCTCGTCGGCGTCCCGCTCTGCGTCGAGGCCCTCGGCCTGCGGCCCTTCGTCGCCCAGCTCCTCGTCCTCGTCGGTGTCGTGGGGTTCTCCTTCCTCGGCCACCTGCGGGTCACCTTCCGGCGCCGCGCCGAGGCCTGAGCGTCGCCGTGGCCGGGTCGACCACCTCCCGGGTCGCGGCCCTCGACGGGCTGCGCGGTCTCGCCGCGCTCGCCGTCGTCTCGAGCCACGTCGTCGTGCACCTCGGCCTGCTGCCCTTCGCCCCGCTCGGCAGCATGGGCGTCATCGTCTTCTTCGCGCTCTCCGGCTACCTCGTCGCCGGGCTCGTGTGGCGGGCCCCCGCCTCGTGGGCGGCCCACCGGACCTTCCTGCGCCGGCGGGGCGTGCGGCTGCTCCCGCCCGGCGGCCTCCTCGTCGGTGTAGCCGCGCCGCATCGGCTCGATGCGCACCT
>NZ_DAOLAC010000019.1:0-12669 GCF_035325325.1 Phycicoccus sp.
AACGGCACACAACGCCTCGCTGCCCGGTCCCGAGGCCCCGTGCGGTGTGCGCCCGACCGCGGTCTCGACACCCGGACCCGGTCGTCGTGGTGGTCATCGGAGCCCCCTTCCCTGCTGCCCCGATCCTACCGACGACCACTGACACCCCATCTGCGTCATCCACAGGTAACCCACTGTCCTGCAGTCGATCACGGCCCTGTGGACAACGTGCTCCTGGAACGGCAAGCGGCGCCTCCCTGCCCGTTCCCGAGGCCCCGTGCGGTGTGCGCCCGGCCGCGGTATGGACACCCGGACCGGGTCGTCGACGTGGTCGCGGTGGCCATCAGTGCCCCCGTCCGTGCTGAACGCAAGCCATCGGCGACCGTCGACGCCCCACTGCGGGAATCCACAGGCAACGCGCTGTCCTGCACCAGATCACGACCCCTGAGGGTGACCCGGCGCCGAGCAGCCCCGACAGCGCTCGACTACCCTCTCGGGTCGTCGAGCACGTCCCGCCACGAGTGCGCCGGCTCGTACCCGAGCAGCCGACGCGCCTTGTCGATGCAGAAGAACGTCTCTCGCTCGCCCATCTCGCGACGCATCGGGACGTCGTCGTAGAACTCGGCCACGAGCTCGGCGGTCGAGGCGGCCACCGAGTGGTCGGCGTTGGCGATGTTGAACACCTCGTACCCGAGCCCGTCGGTCCGCAGGCACCGGTCGATCGCCTGGGCGAGGTCACGGACGTCGATGTACGCGAACAGGTTCCGTCGTCGCTGCGCCGGGTCGGTGAGGAACGCCGGGAACCGCTCGGCGTACTCGTGCGGCTCGATGACGTTGTTGATCCGCAGCCCGTACACGTCGGCACCCGTGCGCCGCTGCACCGACCGCGCCGTCACCTCGTTCGCCACCTTCGACGTCGCGTAGGCGTCCTCGGGCACGGTCGGGTGCTCCTCGTCGACGGGCAGGTACTCCGGCCGCCGCTCGCCCTGCGCGAAGCAGACGCCGTAGGTCGTCTCCGACGAGGCGAACACCACCTTGCGGATGCCGAGGACCGCGGCCGCCTCGAGGACGTTCCACGTCGAGACGACGTTGTTGACGTACGTGGCGTTGTCGGCGCGCAGCAGGATGGCCGGGACGGCCGCGAGGTGGACGACCGCGTCGTACCCGGGGAAGGCCGCCCCCTCGAGGTCGTCGAACGAGGCGGGCATCCGCAGCGCCGAGACGAGCTGCCCGAGGTCGGTCAGCTCGACGTCGAGGTCGGTGACGCCGTCGAGCCCGAGCGGGACCCGGTCGACGTTGGTCACGAGATGGCCCTGCTCGACGAGGTACGGGACGACGTGTCGGCCGGCCTTGCCGCTGCCGCCGGTGAGGAGGATGCGCATGCCGCCATCCTCACACCAGCCGGGCGCCCCCGGTGCGGGGCGTCCCCGCCGGGTCGCGATGAGTTCGGCCGACCGGACCGGTCATACTCGCGACACCCCATCGAGACCAGGAGCACCGATGTCCTTCCAGGCCTACCTCGACACCATCGAGAGGAAGACCGGCAAGATCCCCCAGGAGCTCGTCGACGAGGCACACGCCAAGGGCTTCGGGCCCGGGACGAAGGCGGGCGAGATCGTCACGTGGCTCGCCGAGGACTACGACCTCGGCCGCGGGCACGCCATGGCGCTCGTGCACGTGGTGAAGAACGGCGCCGGCATCTCGGACAAGCACGTCGGCAGCACCGGCACCCACCGCGACGAGTCCGACACGCTGCGCCTCGACGGGCTCGCGAACCGCTGACGGGCCCCTCGGCCCCACCCCGCCCCACCCCTGCGCGAACGTGCGTGACGAACGTCGGCATCCCGACGTTCTTCACGCACGTCCCGGGAGGATGGCGCGGGGAGGACGGAGCGGCTCAGAAGGAGAAGCTGACCCCGGTGAGCTCCTCGGAGCGGTCCCAGAGCGTGGCGGCGAGGGTGCGGTCCTGCGCCCACCGCGAGCGCCGGGCCTCGCCGACCGGGCCGCGCGTCTCCCCGATGCCCGTCGGCCCCGAGTACGAGCCGGGCGCCGCGACGGTGGCGGCGTACAGCGGTCCTTCGGCGCCCCTCTCCGGACCGGGGAACAGCAGCCGCACCCCGAGCTGTCCCACGGTGCCGACGAGGCGGTTCGCGCCCATCCCGTCCGGGCTCGCGACGAGGTTGGTCGCCGAGACGCCCGGGTGCGCGGCGGTCGAGGTGAGCGCCACAGCGGCCGCCGAGGCGCGCCGCTGCAGCTCGTCGGCGAACAGCAGGTTGGCCAGCTTCGAGCGGCCGTACGCCGTCTGCGGGTCGTAGCCCTCTCGCGGGTTGCCCTCGCAGACCGCCCCGTCGCCGCGGTGGTGCGCGATCGACGCCACCGTGGTCACCCGGGCGGCGGGCGCCTCGAGCAGGTGCGGCAGCAGCCGCCCGGTGAGGGCGAAGTGCCCGAGGTGGTTGGTGCCGAACTGCAGCTCGAAGCCGTCCTCGGTCTCGCGCCAACGCGGCGGTGTCATCACGCCCGCGTTGTTGAGGAGCAGGTCGAGCGGTCCCTCGAACCGGTCGGCGAACTCCCGCACCGAGCGCTGCGAGGCGAGGTCGAGGCGCTCGACGGACACCGCACCGGCGGCGCCGGTCCGGCGGATGCGACGCGCGGCCTCCTCGCCGGCCTCGGTGTTGCGGACCGCGAGCACGACGGATGCCCCGTGCCGCGCGAGCTCTCGGGCCTCGACGAGGCCGATGCCGGAGTTCGCGCCGGTGACCACCGCCCGCCGGCCGGTGAGGTCGGGGATCTCGGAGAAGGTCCAGCGGGGCATGCGCACTCCAGTCGGTCGACGGCGGGGACGGCCGCGCCCGGGGCGCGGCACCACTGGAGCCAACGCGGCGTCCCCCGTCCCTCGTTCCCGCGGGAGCCGGATCGGTGACCGGATCGGTGACGCGGCCGAGGGCGCGGAACCGCTCAGCGCCGCCGGAGGGCAGCGGCCGGGACCGGCATCCGGCGGGGTGTGCCCACGGCGCCCGGTTCACGGGTGAGGTACTCGACGGGGAGCCAGAACCGGTGCCGCAGCACGCAGCGCACGTGGGCGTGCTCGACCGGCCCTTCGGTGCTCTCCAGGACGCAGCGGTCCACCAGCTCGGCGGGGTGTCCGCACTCGGGGCAACGGGTCGTCTCCATCTCGGTCCTCCTCCCCGACCGTCGCGATGGGGAGAGGAGCCCTCAGCGCCCGGCCCTGATACCCGAAGGGGTCGGGCAGAATGGCGGGCATGAGGGTCGCGGTGATGGCCACCTGCCTCGGGGACGCGATGTTCCCGGAGGCGCCGCGCGCGACGGTGCGGTTGCTGCGCCGGCTCGGGGTGGAGGTCGAGGTGCCGGAGGCCCAGACCTGCTGCGGCCAGCCGATGGTCAACACCGGATACCTCGACGAGGCGGTTCCGCTGGTCCGCCGGACCGTCGAGGCCTTCGAGGGGTTCGACGCCGTCGTCGTGCCGAGCGGCTCGTGTGCCGGCTCGGTGCGCCACCAGCACCGGCTCGTCGCCGAGCGCGCCGGGGACCCCGCCGTCGCCGACGGCGTCGCCCGGCTGGTGCCCCGTGCCCACGAGCTGAGTGAGCTGCTCGTCGACGTCCTCGGCGTCACCGACGTCGGCGCGTCCTTCCCGCACCGGGTCACCTACCACCCGACCTGCCACTCGCTGCGGATGCTGCGGGTCGGTGACCGCCCGCTCCGGCTGCTGCGCGAGGTCCGCGGCATCGACCTCGTCGAGCTGCCCCGCGCCGACGAGTGCTGCGGCTTCGGGGGGACGTTCGCGGTGAAGAACGCCGAGGTCTCGGTGGCGATGGGCGCCGACAAGGCGCGCCACGTCCGCGAGACCGGCGCCGAGGTGCTCGTCGCCGGCGACGCGTCGTGCCTCATGCACGTCGGTGGCCTGCTCTCCCGGCAGCGGGCCGGCGTGCGCACCATGCACCTGGCCGAGGTCCTCGCCTCGACCGCCGACGACCCGGCCGGGAGGACGTGATGGGCCGCACCTTCGTCGGGATGCCCCCGTTCCCCACCGCCGCCCGCACCGCGCTCGCTGACACCCGGCTGCGCCACAACCTCGCCCACGCGACGGGGACCATCCGGGCCAAGCGGGCGACCGTCGTGGCCGAGGTGGAGGACTGGGAGGACCTGCGCGGCCAGGCCGCGGCGGTCAAGGACGCCACGCTCGCCCGGCTCGACGAGCACCTGCTGACCCTCGAGGCCTCGCTCACCGCCCGCGGCGCCACCGTGCACTGGGCCCGCGACGCCGCCGAGGCCTGCGCGGTCGTCGCCGAGGTCGCGCGCACCCACGGCGTCGACGAGGTCGTCAAGGTCAAGTCGATGGCCACCCAGGAGATCGGGCTCAACGACGCGCTGGCCGCGCAGGGCATCGCGGCCTGGGAGACCGACCTCGCCGAGCTGATCGTCCAGCTCGGCGACGACCTGCCGAGCCACATCCTCGTGCCGGCCATCCACCGGGGCCGGGCCGAGGTCCGCGACATCTTCCGCACCCGGATGGCGGCCGCCGGCCGCCCGGCACCGACCGACCTCACCGACGACCCGGCCGAGCTCGCCGGTGCGGCACGGCTGCACCTGCGCGAGAAGTTCCTCCGCGCCCGGATGGCCGTCTCGGGCGCGAACTTCGCCGTCGCCGAGACCGGCACCCTCGTCGTCGTCGAGTCCGAGGGCAACGGCCGGATGTGCCTCACCCTCCCGGAGGTCCTCGTGAGCGTCGTCGGCATCGAGAAGGTCGTGCCGACCTTCGCCGACCTCGACCTCTTCCTCCGCCTCCTCCCGCGGTCCTCGACCGGCGAGCGGATGAACCCCTACACCTCGACGTGGAGCGGCGTCACCCCCGGCGACGGCCCGCAGGAGGTGCACGTCGTCCTCCTCGACAACGGCCGCACCCGCGCCCTCGCCGACCCGGTCGGGCGTCCGGCGCTGCGCTGCATCCGCTGCTCGGCGTGCCTCAACGTCTGCCCGGTCTACGAGCGGGTCGGTGGGCACGCGTACGGCTCGGTCTACCCGGGCCCGATCGGTGCCGTCCTCAACCCGATGCTCCGCGGGGTCGGCACGGACCCCGTCACCGACTCCCTTCCGTACGCCTCCACGCTGTGCGGTGCGTGTGGTGACGTCTGCCCGGTCGCCATCGACCTGCCTGGCCTGCTCGTCCACGAACGCATCCGGGTCGTCGACGCGCACCGGGCCGACCCGCGTCCCAAGCCGGAGGCCCTCGCGATGCGCGCCGCGGCCTGGGCGCTCGGAGACGCCCGGCGGATGTCGTTGGCGGAGAGGGCGTCCGGGCTGGCCGGCCGGGCGTGGCGCGGCCGCGGGATGCCCGGCGGCCGGCGCGCCCTGTCGTGGCTGCCGTTCCCGGGCTCGCGGTGGACCGGCGCCCGTGACCTCCCAGCCCCGCCCGCAGAGTCCTTCCGCGCCTGGTGGCGACGCATCGGCCGCGACGAGGGGACCGGCCGATGAGTGCCCGCGACGACGTCCTCGCCGCCGTCCGCGCCGCCCTCGCCGACCGTCCGGACGCCCCCGAGGTCGACCGCGCCTACCGCACCCGCGACCCGCTGCCGCCCGGTGCCGACGTCGTCGACCTCTTCGCCGAGCGCGTCGCCGACTACCGGGCCACCGTGACCCGGTGCAGCGCACCCGAGCTCGAGACCGCCGTCGCTGCGGCGCTCGACGGTGCGCCACGCGTCCTCGTCCCCGACGGGCTCGACCTCGAGGTCCCCGGCGCCGTGGTCGACGCCGTCCTGTCGGCCACGGATCTCGACGCGCTCGACGCCGTCGTCACCCGCGCGACCCTCGGCATCGCCGAGACCGGCACCATCGTCCTCACCCACGGACCGGGCGAGGGCCGTCGGGCGCTCACGCTCGTCCCCGACGTGCACGTCTGCGTGGTCCGCGCCGACCAGGTCGTCCGCGGGGTCGTCGACGCCGTCGCCGCGCTCGACCCCGTCCGGCCGCAGACCTGGGTCAGCGGCCCGAGCGCGACGAGTGACATCGAGCTCGACCGGGTCGAGGGCGTCCACGGGCCGCGCCGACTGCACGTCGTCCTCGTCGACGGATGACCGTCCGCCGGCGAGCCGTGCTCAGCGGCGGCGCAGCTCGAGGACCGGGATGACCCGGTCGGTCTTCTCCTCGTAGGACCGGAAGCCCTCCGACATCGCCGTGAAGCGGGCCCAGGCGGGGTCGCGCTCCTCGCGGGGCAGCACCCGGGCGCGAACCGGCACGACCCCGTCGTCGGGCGTCTCGATCTCGACGTCGGGGTGTGCGACGAGGTTGTGGAACCAGGCCGGGTGGTCCGGCGCCCCACCCTTCGAGGCCGCGACGAGCCAGGTGTCGGCGTCGTCGCGGATGGCGGCGACCGGCGAGACCCGCTCGGTGCCGGAGCGCGCGCCGACGTGGTGCAGGAGGACGAGCCCACGGCCGAAGCCCATCGTGGTCACCGTCCCGCCGTTCGCGCGGAACTCGTCGACGATCTGCTGGTTCCAGTCGGGCACGGGCCACCTCCGGGGTGCTGGTCGGGTCGTCCGGATCAGCACCCGCCGGGCGGCGGCTATTCCGCCGGCGCGTCGATCGGCGGCCCGGCGCTCGCCGCCGTCCGCTCGGCCTCGTTGCGCAGGATGCAGAGCTCGTTGCCCTCCGGGTCGAGCAGGGTGACCCAGCCGGTGCCGGGTCCGTACTGGCCGCGGTGGTCGGCGAACTCGACGGCGCCGAGGTCCAGCAGCCGGGCGAGCTCGTCGTCCCGCGTGCCCTCGACCGGCTCGAGGTCGAAGTGCAGCCGGTTCTTCACCGACTTCCCCTCCGGCACCTCGATGAAGAGGATGCGGTGCGCCCCGTCCCGGCTGACGATCATGCACTCCTCGTGACCGGGCAGGTTCGGGTCGTCGGGCAGGTCGGTGTAGTCGAGGACCGCCTTCCACCACTCGGACAGGTCGTACGCGTTCCGGCAGTCGACGGAGGTGTGGGCCACGCGGGAGGTCATGCCGCCACCCTCCCACCGGCGGCGGGCGGGGGCCACTCCTTTGGCCCTCGCGGGGTCAGACGTGGATGGCGGCCGGGATGCCGTCGGAGAAGACCTCGGGCGGGTCGGGGAGCCGGTGCGAGAGACCGGCCGCCCGGCGGGCCGCGCTCCACGCGACCGCGCACGCGTCGAGGACGTCGTCGGCGCCGTAGCCGCGCCCCTCGAGGACCGACGGCCGGCCGATGCCCGCCGCCGTGAGGGCCGCGAGCCGCGCGTCCCGTCCCTCCGACGTCCGCTTGCCGGGGCTGAGCGGGGCTCCGGTCATGGCGGCGAAGGAGACCTCGGGGTGCACCTCGAGCACCTCGAGCGTCGGCCGGGTGCGCAGCCAGGCGTCGACCTCGAGGATCTTCTCGCGCAGCGCGAACGCCTGTGCACCGACGCCCTGCCCGCTCAGGGAGCGGTTGACTGCGTCGGCCGTCACGCGGTCGGCGGCTGCGTACGCGGCGCGGGTCAGGGTCGTGAAGACGGACGACGCCTTTCCGGGCAGGGCGCGCCGGGCCAACGCGTCTGCCGCTCGGGTCGTGCTGTCCGGCAACCCGATCGGGATGTCGATGCCGACGACGCGGACGTCCGTCGTCTCACGCACGGTCTCGACGAGCTCACCGATCGTCGGGGCGACGACGACCCGCGGGCGTGGTGCGCCCGGCTCGAGGAGCGCCCCGACCCAGCCCGCCCGGCAGCCGTCGACCCCGAGCACGGGTGCGACGACCTCGACGGGGTCCGGGGCGGGCGGGGCACCCGGGACCTGCGCCGCACGGGGGTCGAGGAGCCCGGCGACCGCCTCGAGGACGAGGTCGAGAGTCACCTCGAACTCCGCGCCGAACGACCATCCCGGACGCATCGCGTGGTCCCGGGCGAACTCGGTGAAGTGCGGGTAGGCGGCGGCCGTCTCCTCGTCGATGATCGCCGCCCCGATCTCGGCCAGCTCGTCCTGGCCGGCGAACGGCAGGGCGAGCTCCTGGACCATGAAGCCGTAGAGGTGGGCGTCGACGAGGGCGAAGGTGTGCCCGGTGGCGGCGAGCGAGAAGCCGGCGGCCCGGAGGCACCCGAGCACGGCGTCGTGGTGGCGAACCGACGCGGCGCCCGGGGCCGGTCGCGAGTCCATGAGGCCGACGGCCCACCGGTGGCGCAGCAGCGCGAGGCGGGCGCTCACCGACCGCTTGCGCAGCTCGGCCCGCCAGTCGCCGCCCGGAGCCGGCAGGTGGAACTCGTCGAAGACCGCGTCGACCATCGCGTCGAGCAGCGCGTCCTTGTTCGGCACGTGGTGGTAGAGCGACATCGCCTCCACGCCGAGACGGCCGGCGAGCGCCCGCATCGAGAGGGCGCCGAGCCCCTCCGCGTCGGCGAGCGCGACGGCCTCGCCGACGATGCGCTCGCGGCTCAGGGCGGCACGGGTCGGGCGGGCGGTGGGCACGGCGGCTCCTTCGTGTGGGTTCGGGACTTGCCGATCTTACGACGTAAGGCTACGGTGTGCCGCACCGACCTGTTCTTACGATGTAAGGGAGAAGCCCGCGCGGACCGTCCACCAGAAGCAGTACGGCGGGACCGCCCGCCTCCACCTCCCCGACCTGCCGGTGCCCACCCCGGGGCCGGAGGAGGTGCTCGTCAGGGTCACGGCGGCCGGCATCGACCGGGGCACGGTCCACGTGATGACCGGCCGGCCGCTCGTCGCCCGGCTCGGCCTCGGGCTGCGCCGCCCGCGCTACCCCGTGCCGGGCCGCGACCTGGCCGGCACGGTCGAGGCCCTCGGCCCCGGGGTCGAGGGCTGGAGCGTCGGCGACCGCGTCGTCGGCACCGCGGACGGCTCGTGCGCCGAGCTGGCCGTGGTGCCGGTGCGTCGGCTGGCCCGGGCGCCGCGGCAGCTGGCCGACGACGAGGCGGCCGCCCTCCCCGTCTCCGGCCTCACCGCGCTCCAGGCGGTCCGGGCAGGCCGCGGCGGCCCCGGGCACCGGGTCCTCGTCGTCGGGGCGTCCGGCGGGGTGGGTGGCTACGCGGTCCAGCTCGCCGTCGCGGCCGGCGCCCGGGTCACCGGCGTCTGCAGCGCCGCCAAGGCCGACCTCGTCCGCTCGCTCGGCGCCGACCACGTCATCACGCACGAGACCGAGGACGTCGACGCCGAGGGCGGCACCTACGACGCCGTCCTCGACATCGGTGGGCACCGCCGGCTGCGCACGCTCCGCCGGGTCCTCGCTCCGCGCGGCGCGCTCGTCGTCGTCGGCAGCGAGACCGGCGGCCGGTGGCTCGGCGGTCTCCAGCGCTCGATGGCGGCCGCGGCCCTCTCGCCGTTCGTGCGGCAGCGGCTCGTCATGCTCGTGGCCCGCGAACGCGCCGAGGACCTCGCCGAGCTCGTCGCCCTCGTCGACGCCGGACGCGTCCGGCCCTCGGTCGAGCGGGTGTTCCCGCTCGCCGAGACCGCGGCCGCGGTCGAGCACGTGGCCACCGGCCGGGCCCGCGGCAAGGTCGTCGTCCGGGTCGCCGAGCCACCGTCCAGCGCCGGCGAGGCGGGGGTCGCGGCTACCGCGTCCCGGTGACGAGCACGCGTGTGGTGGCCGGCGGGTACACGGTGCCGGACCCGTCGACCGCCCGGACGGTCAGCGTGTGCCAGCCGCGCGCCGCCGGCCCGCTCCAGGACGGGCTCGTCGTGCGCTGGGTGCGCCCGTCGAGGGCGACGTCGTAGCCGACGACCCCGCTCACCCCGGTCGGCGCACCCCAGTGCGCGATGACCGTCGAGCCGCTGGCGAACACCGCGAGCCCGGTCGGGGCGGTCGGCGAGGACACCTGCAGGATCGCGCCCGTCGGGGAGACGCTGACGACGTCGACCCGGGCCTGGGTCAGCGGGTCGGTCACCGAGCCGCCGGGCAGCACCGGCGCGTCGAGGAAGCTGGCCGTCGACGGCCTGGCGTCGAGCAGCCAGGTCTGCAGGCCGACCCCGCGGTCGATGCGGAAGGTCACGCCGTTGACGACCGGGTCGGACGCGGCGAAGGTGTCGAAGGCGCCGGTGGGGCGGCGGTACTCGGCCGCGAGCCACGTGCCGTCCGGGCGGGTCAGCCGCAGCACGCGGATGCCGCTGCCCGAGTCGGCGGGGGCGAGGCGCACCGTCTCGGCCTGCCCCGCCTCGACCGTCTTCGGCGGCACCAGGTCGTAGTGCACGCGGGCCTCCGCGTGGTGCAGCCGGGCGGCGACGTTGCCCATCACCGAGAACGGGTCGGCGTACTCGAGGGAGGTGCCGGTCGGGTCCGGGCAGTTGGCGGCCGTCGAGAGCATCACCCTGACGCCCGCCACCGTGCAGCGGTAGCCGGAGGCGTGGTGCTCGCCGAAGTTGTGACCCAGCTCGTGCGCGGTGACGAGGAGGGAGGGCGTGCGCTCGTTGATCCACGAGAGGGTGCCGGGCACCTCGGCGAGGCCGTCCCAGCCGCACGAGGTCTGCCGCGGGAGGACGACCATGACGTTCGTGTACGCCGACAGGTCGATCCCGGCCGCCCGGGCCGCGGTCCGCGCGCTGTTCGCCCACTGCTGGAAGTCGCAGGCCGAGGGGTTGCTCCGCGAGACCGTGTAGGGACCGACCGCCCGCCCGGTCAGCGTCCACAGGCCGTCCGAGACGTCCTGGTAGTACGCCCTCACGCTCGTCGGACCGCTGAACAGCCCGGCGGCCACCGTGCTCGGGGCGGCCGGCGCGTTGGTCGGGTCGTCGGCGAACCGCACCGAGACCGCGAGGATGCGGTAGGTCCGCGGCCCGGTCGTGGCGGCCGCCGTCACCGGCGCGAGCGACGGAGTGCTCCCCGTCCCCGACGCGCGGGCGATGCCGGAGGCGGCGACCCGGATGCCGCCGGTGACCGTGCGCCGACCGGTCGCCGTGACCCGGGCGCCGAGCAGCGGGTGCTCAGCCGCCCCGGGGAGGCCCTCGACCCGGACGAAGCCGGCGGGCTGCCCGTCCGGGACCACCCCGACCGTCGTCGTGCTGCGGCCGGAACGGAACGCGTCCGTGACGAGCGAGGTGAGCCGCCCGGTGACCCGCACCGGGTCGCCGGTGGCCGCCGGGACGGTGCCGGACGGCGCCGTGATGGGCCGGGAGGGAGCGGACGCCGCGGCGACGACGGGGGTGGACCCGGCGGTCAGCAGTGCCGGAAACTCATCGGGCGGTCTCGATGATTTTCCCGACCGGCCGCGGTCTGTACGGTTGGGGCACCACGGGGGTGCCGGGAGGAGGACCGCGATGACGACCACGCCGACGGGGACGCAGGCGCCGGCCGCGACCGACCCGGAGTTCGACGACGCCGTCTCGCGCTACCGGCGCGAGCTGCTCGCCCACTGCTACCGGATGACCGGCTCGCCCTCCGAGGCCGAGGACCTCGTCCAGGAGGTCTACCTGCGGGCCTGGCGCGCGTACGGCTCCTTCGAGGGCCGGTCCTCGCTGCGCACCTGGCTGCACCGCATCGCGACCAACGTGTGCCTCACCGCGCTCGAGGGCAAGGACCGCCGCCCGCTGCCCTCCGGCCTCGGCACCTCCTCCTCCGAGGGCGGCGACCCGCTCGACGAGCGCACCGAGGTCCCGTGGCTCGGCCCGATGCCGGACGCCCAGCTGCTCGGCACCGCGGACCCCGCCGACGTGGTCACCGAGCGTGACGCCGTCCGGCTCGCCTTCGTCGCCGCGCTGCAGCACCTTCCCCCGCGCCAGCGCGCCGTCCTCGTCCTGCGCGAGGTGCTGCGCTGGAGCGCGGCCGAGGTCGCCGAGGCCACCGGCTCGACCGTCGCCTCGGTCAACAGCGCGCTCCAGCGGGCCCGCGCCACCATCGAGGAGGTCGCGCCCTCCGCCGACGCCGCGCCCGCCCCGATGACCGACGAGCAGCGCGCGCTCCTCGACCGCTACGTCGACGCGTTCTGGCGCAAGGACGTCGACGCCATCGCCAAGCTCTTCACCGAGGACGCTGTCTGGGAGATGCCGCCGTTCGCCGGCTGGTACCAGGGCCCGCGCACGATCGCCACGCTCGTCGACACCCAGTGCCCGGGCGGCTGCTACGACATGCCGATGCTCGCCACGACGTGCAACGGCCAGCCTGCCTTCGGCCTCTACATGCGCGAGGAGGGCCCGGACGGCGACGTCTTCCGGCCCTTCCAGCTGCAGGTCCTCGAGCTCGACGGCGACCACGTCTCGCACGCCGTCGTCTTCTTCGACACGGAGTACTTCACGGCGGCCGGGCTGCCCGCCGAGCTGGGCGTCGACGACGTCCCCACCCGACCGGAGGGGTGAGCGTGCGTCCCGCGGACCTCCGTCCCCGGGTCGACCTCGAGCTCCTCGACCGCTCCCTCGCGTGGACGCGTGGTGCGCTCGCCGGGGTCCGCGACGACGAGGCCGGCCGGCCCACCCCGTGCGCCGGATGGACGCTCGTGGACCTGCTCGTCCACATGGTCGACTCGCTCGAGGTCGTCACCGAGCTCTCCCTCGGCCGGGTGGCGCTCGCCGGACCCCCGCCCACGTCGCACCGGCCGGAGGTGCTGGCCGACCACCTGCGGGTCCTCGGGTGCGTGCTGCTCGACGGGTGGTTGCGCGACGGGGGCCCGGGGGCGGTGCGGCTCGGCGACCGCCGGCTCGAGCCGGACGTCGCGCTCGAGGTGTCGGCACTCGAGGTCGCCGTCCACGGATGGG
>NZ_DAOLAC010000019.1:12679-65152 GCF_035325325.1 Phycicoccus sp.
CCGTTCCCGCCGCTGCTCGCCGCCGCGCTGCTGCCGGTCGCGCTCCGCCGGGTGCCGGTGGAGGGACGCCGGACGAACTTCGCGCCACCGCTGCGGCCGGCGGGGACCGGGCCGGCCGCCCTGCTCCTCGCCCACCTCGGCCGGGGCTAGCTAGCGGACGGCGGGCGCGGCGCGGAGGCGCACCGGTTGGCCTGGACGCAGCTGGGCGGCGCGGTCGGCGGACGCGTCGGTGAGCACCGCGACGACCGGGTAGCCGCCGGTCACCGGGTGGTCGGCGAGGAACACGACGGCCTCGCCGCCGGGCGGCAGCTGGACCGCGCCGCGGACCATCCCCTCGCTCGGCAGCTCGACGTCCCGGTGGGCCGCGACGCGCTCGACCGGCGCACCGGTGGGGCGCAGCCGCACCCCGACCCGGTCGCTGTCCGGGCCGACGACCCAGGCGGCGCGGGTCACCGCGTCGAGACCGCCCACCCAGCGGCTCCGCGGTCCCGGCAGCGCGTCGAGGACCACCTCGCCGTGCGGTGGCGACGAGACGGCGGCGTGGTCGACGTGCGGGAAGGAGGCCGGCGCCGGTCCGACCGCCAGCACGTCCCCGACGGCGAGCGGCGCCGGTCCGGTGCCGGAGAGGGTGTCCGTGGAGCGCGAGCCCAGCACGGGCGGCACGTCGAGGCCTCCCCGCACACAGAGGTAGGTCCGCAGTCCGGATGTCGGTGTGCCGAGGGCGAGCTCGGCGCCGTCCGACAGCTCGAGGACCGCTGCGTGGGGGACCGGTCGGCCGTCGAGCACGGCGGAGGCCGGCGCGCCGGTGAGGGTGACGACGACGCGACCACGGGCCCGGACGGCCAGCCCGCCGAGGAGGCACTCGACCGCGGCGGGGGAGTCCCCGTGCCCGAGGGGCCGGCAGCCGAGCCGGTACGCGGCGCGGTCGGCGGCACCGGATCGGCCGACGCCGACGGCGGCCAGACCCGGCCGGCCCCCGTCCTCGACGAGCGCCAGCGGCCCGGTGCGGAGGACCTCGAGGGCGGCCGGCCTCACGCGGGGTCCTCGGCCACGAACCGCACGGCGGAGCCCGGCTGGAGCAGTGCCGGAGGCTCGCGGTCCGGTTGCCAGAGAACGGCATCCGTCGAGCCGATGAGTTGCCAGCCGCCAGGCGACGGTCGCGGGTAGACACCCGAGAACTCGCCGGCGAGGCCCACCGCGCCGGCCGGCACCGAACCGCGCGGCGCGTCGCGACGCGGCACCCGCAGCCGGGGGTCGCCGCCGACGAGGTACGCGAAGCCCGGCGCGAACCCCCCGAAGGCCACTCGCCAGGGTGTGCCCGTGTGGGCTGCGACGACCTCGCCGCGCGACAGCCCGGTGAGCCGGGCCACCTCGCCGAGGTCCGGTCCGTCGTAGCGCACCCGCACCTCGGCGGTCTTCGCGCTGCTGGTGGCGCTCGAGGGGGCGGGGCCCGTCGCGGCCGGTGTCCGGGCCAGGTCGAGCACGGCGCTGCGCAGGTCCGCCGGGGCGACCCGCTCGCCGGAGAGCAGCAGCGTCCGGGCGCCCGGGACGACGTCCTCGACGACCGCCCAGGCACCGGCACCCGCACTCACCCGCTCCCGGGCCGCGGCGGCGAGCGCGAGCACCGCGTCGAGGTCGGCGAGCTCGACGAGGACGGCGTGCTCGCCTGCGGGGAGCACGCCGAGCGGTCGCCGCGGCATGCTCACGGGCCGGCGAACGGCCGCAGGCCGACCCCCGCGTGGGCGAGGGCGTCGCGGACCGCCGTCGCGACGGCCACCGCTCCCGGGGTGTCGCCGTGGACGCACACCGAGTCCGCGGCGATCGTGACGTCGGTGCCGTCGACCGCCGTGACCCGGCGCTCCCGCACCATCCGGACCACGCGGTCAGCCACCTCTGCGGGGTCGGTGACGAGCGCTCCCGGCTCCCGACGCGACACGAGCCGGCCGTCGGCGTCGTACCCACGGTCGGCGAACGCCTCGGCGACCGTCGGCAGGCCCTCCGCGGCCGCCGCGGCGAGCAGGGCGGACCCCGGCAGGCCGAGGACCGGCAGCGACCGGTCGTACGCGGCGACCGCGGCGACGACCGCCGCGGCCTGCGCCTCGTCGACGGCGGCCGTCGTGTAGAGCGCACCGTGCGGCTTGACGTACCGCACCCTGGTCCCCGTCACCCGGCACATCGCCTCCAGAGCACCGAGCTGGTAGAGCACGTCGGCAGTGAGGTCCTCCGGCGCGACGTCGATCCGGCGCCGCCCGAAGCCCGCGAGGTCGCGGTAGCCGACCTGGGCGCCGACGACCACTCCACGCTCGGCGGCGCGGGCGACGGTGCGGCGCAGCGTGGTCGCGTCGCCGGCGTGGAAGCCGCACGCGACGTTGGCGCTCGTGACGACCTCGAGCATCGCGTCGTCGTCCCCGAGCACCCAGGCCCCGAAGGACTCGCCGAGGTCGGCGTTGAGGTCGATGACGGGCGTCACGACGCCGACGCTACCGTCCGGGTCCCCGAGCCCGCCTAGGCTGGGCCCATGAGCGCCGCGGACCACCCCCTCGCCACCGCGAAGTACGCCTCCCTGACGACCTTCCGTCGCAACGGCACCCCCGTCGCGACGCCGGTCTGGGTCGCCCCGGCGCTCGACGGGAGCGACCGGCTCGTCGTCATCACCGTCGACGGCACCGGCAAGACCAAGCGGCTCGGCCACACGAGCCGGGTCGAGGCGCGCCCGTGCGACCTGCGTGGTCGGGTCGACGACGGGGCGCCCACGTACCGCGGCGACGCCGTCGTCGTGCGGTCGCCGGAGGAGGTCGCGCGGGTCCGGTCGGCCGTCGTGGCCAAGTACGGTCTGCCGGCGCGGTTCTCCGACCTCGTCGAGAAGGTCACCGGGCTGGTCGGCATCCGCAGGGCTGCGCGGGCCGGCATCCTCCTCGACCTCGGCCGCGACCCGGTCGCCTGACGCCGGACGCGCGAACGCCGCCCGGGCGAGCCGGACGGCGTTCGGGGTGCGCCTCTCGGCGCGGGGTGACGACGTCAGCCGATGACGGTGATGTTCGCCGCCTGCGGGCCCTTGGGGCCCTGCGTGGTCTCGTACTCGACCTTGGCGTTCTCGTCGAGCGAGCGGTAGCCGCTCGAGTTGATCGCCGAGTAGTGGGCGAAGACGTCGGCGGAGCCGTCGTCGGGGGCGATGAAGCCGAAGCCCTTCTCGGCGTTGAACCACTTCACGGTGCCAGTAGCCATGGGATGGCCTTTCTCTCTGAGCGAGGACCCCACGACTGTCGTGGGGTCCGGCGTTGGTGATGCCTGGTACGTACCTCTGCTCAGAAAGCTGCTCGGTCCCGTCAGGACCGGTTCTGCCACCACTTCACAACGGAAAGCTCAACAACGACGTCGAGCGTACCCGGTCGCGCTCGCGTCCGCTCACCGCGTCCCGGCGACCAACCGCCCCAGCGCCCACCGGGCGACGGGGACGTAGCCCACGACGACCGGCCACGGGCCGCGGACCACGGCCCACGCGGTGCTGCCGCCGCCCGCGGCGCCCGGCCCGTCGGCACCCACGGGCTCCACACCGTGGTCGAAGGAGACGCGCAGGGGACCGGAGCGGACCGACCACGACCACGTCCGGGCGGCGGGGTCGACGGCGTCGACGGTGAAGACGGCGACCAGCCCGCCCGGACCGCGGACCCGGCCGTGCGTCCCGGCCCGGACCACCTCGTGGGGGT
Organism: Phycicoccus sp.; assembly: GCF_035325325.1. NCBI lineage: Bacteria > Bacillati > Actinomycetota > Actinomycetes > Micrococcales > Intrasporangiaceae > Phycicoccus > Phycicoccus sp. The sequence goes on from NZ_DAOLAC010000019.1 coordinate 16,387, forward strand.
AGTCGACCTCGCGCACCTGGGGCGCCCACGCCGGCCAGCGCCGCGGCTCGGTGTAGCGGGCCCAGGCGTGCTCGGGCGGGAGGTCGCCGGTGGCCGAGACGCGCATCGAGCCGTCGAGGATGGACACCGCGCCATCGTCCCAGACGGTGCGGTCCGGCCGGCCGGCCCGCTGTGCTGTGATGCTCCGGTGAAGGAGATGGGTGCCGGGCACGTCGCGGTCGTCACCGGCACCGAGCTGCTCGTCGACGGCGGGATCACCGCGTGGTGAGACGCACCCGGCGCCTGCGGGTGGTCTTCCCGCACCAGCTCTTCGAGTCGCTGCTCGACGAGCCGACCGGCACCCGGTTCGTGCTCGTCGAGGACGACCTGCTCTTCCGCCAGCAGCCGTTCCACGCGCAGAAGCTCGTGCTCCACCGGGCGTCGATGCGTCTCTTCGCGAAGAGGTTGCGGGAGAGCGGGTTCGACGTCGACGTCATCGAGACGGACGCCCGGCGCACGACCCGGACCCGGCTCGCCGAGCTGCTCGCCGAGGCCGCTCCGGAGGAGGTGCGGCTGCACGACGTCGTCGACGACTGGCTGCTGCGCGACGTCCGCCGGGCCTTCCGCGAGGCGCACCTCGACCTCGCGCCCGAGGACGTCGAGGAGACCCCGAACTTCCTCACGACGCGCCCCGACCTGGCCGAGTGGTTCGGCGGGCACCGGGCCCGGATGCAGACCTTCTACCAGTGGCAGCGGCAGCGGCTCGACGTCCTCGTCGAGGGTCCGGGGCACGACCGGCCGGTCGGCGGACGGTGGTCGTTCGACACCGAGAACCGGAAGAAGCTGCCGAAGCACCATCCGGTGCCGGAGCGGCGCGCGCTCGACCGGCTGCCCGAGGTCGAGGAGGCCATCGGGTGGGTCGCCGAGGCCTTCCCCGACGCACCGGGCCGCGCCGACACCTTCGACTGGCCGGTCACCCACGAGCAGGCACGGGTGGGGTTGCGCGAGTTCGTCGACGAGCGCCTCGTCGAGTTCGGGCCGTACGAGGACGCGGTCTCCACGCGCCACCCGTTCGTCTTCCACGCGGCCATCACCCCGGCCCTCAACTGCGGCCTGCTCGACCCGCGCGAGGTGCTCGACACGGTCCTCGACGCCGCCCACGGACAGGACGTCGAGCTCCCCTCGCTCGAGGGGTTCGTCCGCCAGCTCATCGGCTGGCGGGAGTACGTGCGGGCGACCTACCACCTGTACGGGCGGCGGATGCGCAGCTCGAACCACTTGCGGCACACCCGGTCCCTGGCGGCTGGGTGGTGGGACGGCACGACCGGCCTCGACCCGGTCGACCACGTCGTGCGCGGCGTCCTCGAGCGCGGGTACGCGCACCACATCGAGCGGCTCATGGTCCTCGGCAACGCGATGTGCCTGCTGCGCACCGATGCCGACGAGGTCTACGAGTGGTTCACGGCCCTCTTCGTCGACGCCTACGACTGGGTCATGGTCCCCAACGTGTACGCCATGTCGCAGTTCGCCGCCGGCACCGGCATCACGACCAAGCCGTACGTGTCCGGCAGCAACTACCTCAGGAAGATGACGGACTTCGGCACCGGCGAGTGGCGCGAGGACTGGGACGCCCTCTACTGGGGCTTCGTCGAGCACCATCGCGAGGTCTTCGAGGGCAACGTTCGCTCGCGGATGGTCACCCGCACCTGGGACGGGATGGACGGTGACCGGCGCGAGGAGCTGCTCCGCCGCAGCCGCAGCGTCCTGCGCCGCCTCTGACCCCCTCCGCCCCCGAGCCCCACGCGTATCGGGTGACCCGATAACGCTGCGCTTCCCCCCGGAACGGTTCCGGGGTGAAGCGCGCTCGTATCGGGTGACCCGATACGCGAGTGACGCGCGGGGGGGCGAGGCGTCGTGTCGAGGGTGGGAAGAGCGGGACCCGCGGCGGGGTTGGCCCCACAAGCACGCGCCGCCCGCCCGCCGGTCGGCACCCCACCCCTGGACGACGGGAGACCCCGGATGAGCAGCGACGCCGCGAGCACGGACGACACGACGACGGACGACTCGGGCGCGCGCGCCCAGGTCGGGGTCACCGGCCTCGCGGTGATGGGCCGCAACCTCGCGCGCAACCTGGCCCGCAACGGGTTCCGCGTGGCGGTGCACAACCGCACGACGAGCAAGGCGGAGGCGCTCGTCGACGAGTTCGGCGACGAGGGCGACTTCACGCTGGCCCGCTCGCTCGAGGACCTCGTCGGCGCGCTCGAGCGGCCGCGGCGGATCATCGTCATGGTCAAGGCCGGGGAGGGCACGGACGCCGTCATCGACGAGCTCGTGCCCCTCCTCGAGGAGGGCGACGTCGTCGCCGACGCCGGCAACGCGCACGGGCGCGACACCGTGCGGCGCCACGACGCGCTGGCCGAGCACGGCATCCGCTTCGCCGGGGTCGGGGTCTCCGGTGGCGAGGTCGGTGCCCTCGAGGGTCCGTCGATCATGCCCGGCTGCGACGGCGACACCTACGCCGAGCTCGGACCGTTCCTCGAGGTCATCTCGGCCCACGTCGACGACGAACCCTGCTGCACGCTGATCGGGCCGGACGGCGCCGGCCACTTCGTCAAGATGGTGCACAACGGCATCGAGTACTCCGACATGCAGCTCATCGCCGAGACCTACGACCTGATGCACCGCCTCATCGGCCTCGACGCCGCGGACGCCGCCGCGGTCTTCCGCGACTGGAACGGCACCGAGCTCGAGTCCTACCTCGTCGAGATCACCGCGAAGGTGCTGTCGCACACCCATGCCGACACGGGCCGGCCGTTCGTCGACGTCGTCCGGGACGCGGCCGAGCAGAAGGGCACCGGGCGGTGGACCGTCCAGACCGCGCTCGACCTCGGGGTGCCCGTCACCGGAATCGCCGAGGCGACGATGGCCCGCGCCGTCTCCGGCGACACCACGCGGCGCACCGCCGTGCGCGAGGCGCTCGACGCGCCGGTGGTCGCCGAGCTGCCGGTCCGGGTCGACACCGACGACCTGCGGCAGGCGCTGTACGCCGCCAAGGTCGTCTCGTACGCCCAGGGGCTCGACCTGGTGCGGGCCGGCTCTGCCGAGCAGGGCTGGGACGTCGAGCTCGCCGACCTCCCGCGGATCTGGCGGGACGGCTGCATCATCCGCGCCCGCCTGCTCGGCGACATCACCAAGGCGCTCGAGGACCATCCGGACGCCCCGAGCCTCCTCGCGACCCCGGGGTTCGCGGCCGCGGTCACCGAGCGGCTGCCGGCGCTGCGCCGCGTCGTCGCGGCCGGCGTCGCGGCGGGCATCCCCGTGCCCGTGTTCTCGTCGGTGCTCGCCTACCTCGACGCGCTGCGTGCCGAGCGGCTGCCGGCGGCGCTCGTCCAGGGGTTGCGCGACTACTTCGGCGCGCACACCTACGAGCGGGTCGACCGGGAGGGCGCGTTCCACACCCTCTGGTCCGAGGGCCGCACCGAGGTCGCCGCGGACTGAAGGTTCGACGCCGCGTGTCACTGGTGTGCCGGCGGGGTAGCCCCCGAGGACCCCAGCAGAAGGAGACCGGCATGACCGACCACGACGGCGCCGCCCACGTCAAGGAGCTCGTCGAGGACCAGCGCCTCGCCATGCTCACGACCGTCCACCCCGAGACGGGAGCCCTGACCAGCCGCCCGATGACCCTCCAGCAGGTCGACGACGACGGCACCCTGTGGTTCCTCACGCTGCGCGAGAGCTCCCCGGCCCACGAGATCGAGTCGACCCCCCGCGTCAACGTCGCCTTCGCCCAGGAGGGCGCGTGGGTCTCGATCGCGGGACGGGCCGAGGTGCGCCACGACCCCGAGAAGGCCCGCGAGCTGTGGGACGAGATGGTCAAGACGTGGTTCCAGAAGGAGCCCGAGGACCCGGACGTCGTCGTCCTGCGGGTCGACGGCGAGACCGCGGAGTACTGGGACAGCCCCGGCCGGGTCGCGACGGTCGTCGAGATGGTCCGCGCCCGGGTCAGCGGGGAGCGGCCCGACCCCGGCGAGAGCCACACCGTCGACCTCTGACCCGGTCCGCCGGCCACCCCGGTCGGCCCATCCGGTCATCCGGTCACCGCGAGAGGAGGCAACACGCAGGGAGACGGCCTCGGCCCTCTGCGTGTTGCCTCCTCTCGGCGCTCCCCGCTGACCCTGGGGCGATGTCGGCGCGGTCGAGCCCGGCGTGCTCGCCCTCCCTCGATGCGCCTCCGGTCGCGGCGTCCGCACAACGCTCCCCGGCGCCGTGGCCCACCGGGGGCAGTGACACCGTCGGTGGCCGGGCGTACCGTCACGGCCACCCATCCGCCCGAGACACAGGGAGGCCACCGTGGCCAGCCAGCTCACCCCGTACCTCAACTTCCCCGGCACCGCCCGCGAGGCGATGAGCTTCTACCAGCAGGTGCTCGGGGGCGACCTCGACGTCATGACCTTCGGCCAGTACGGGGTGGAGGGCCCCGGCGCCGACGGCGTCATGCACGCGCACCTGCGCACCGCCGACGGCTTCGTCATCATGGCGAGCGACCTGCCCCCCGGCCAGGAGGAGGTGCCGAGCGGCGTGACGAACGTCCACGTCTCGCTGAGCGGCGACGACGCGGCGCTGCGCGGCTACTGGGACGGCCTCGCCGACGGCGCCACGGTGACGATGCCGCTCGAGAAGCAGATGTGGGGCGACGAGTTCGGCGCCCTGACCGACCGCTTCGGTATCTCGTGGATGGTCAACATCGGTACCGGTGAGGGCACCCAGGGCTGACCGGCTCGGGCCCGGGCCGCGTCGCCCGGGCCTGCGCTCAGGCGGTTCCGGCCTCCCGCTCGAGGTCGGCGAGCGCCTCGCCGGTGTGCACCGCGAGCCGTTGGAGGTGCGGGAGCGACTCGCGGTCGCCGATGAACCCGATGTTCAGGGTGCCCGCGTACGACTGCGCCGTGATGTTGAGCGCCATCGAGTGGCCGGGGATCGAGACCGGGTAGGTGGCCTCGAGCTGCGCGCCGCGCCAGTACAGCGGCTTGGTCGGCCCCGGCACGTTGGAGATGCAGACGTTGAGGGTCAGCGGCCCCGGCAGCGGCAGGCCGCTCATCGCCCGCGCCACCTGCAGCCCGGCCGGCGCGAGGAGCAGCGCGCTGTAGGCGATGACGGCGTCGCCGCCCATCCCGCGCATCCTCGCCTTCGCCGCCCGCGAGGAGGAGGCGATGGCGGAGAGGCGGGCGAGGGGGTCCTCGACGTCGGTCGCGAGCGAGACGAGCGTGGCCCCGACGTAGTTGCCGCCGCCCTCGCTCTCCGGCGCCCGGACGTTGACCGGCACGAAGGCGACGAGCGGGCGGTCCGGGAGGGAGGCCAGGTCGTCGAGGAAGCGGCGCAGGCCGCCGGCGCAGATGGCCATGAGCACGTCGTTGAGGGTCGCGTTGCGGGCGCGGGCCACGGCCCGGAGCCGCTCGAGCTCGTACTGCTGGGTCGCGAAGCGCCGCGAACGGCCGGTCGGGCCGTTGAGGATGCTCATCGGCGCCTGGTACGAGGTGACCGCGCGGGTCGAGGTCTGCCCGCGCCGCAGCTGGGTCTCGACGAGGGTGCGGGCCACCGTCGGCAGCGAGGTGACCGAGGTCGAGACGCTGCGCAGGATCGAGGCGACGTCGCCGACCGGTTCGCGTGACTCGCCCTCGACCCGCGGCCGTCGGGTGAGGCTGAAGAAGTGCGGGTGGGTGCGGTCGTCGGGGTCCTCGGACAGCCCGCGCTGGAGGATGCGGGTGCCGGTGTAGCCGTCGACGAGGCTGTGGTGGATCTTCGTGTACACGGCGAACCGGCCGGGACCGACGCCCTCGATGAAGGTCATCTCCCACGGCGGGCGGCGGAAGTCGAGCTGGTTGGAGTGCAGCCGCGAGACGAGGACGCCCAGCTCGCGCTCGCCGCCCTGCGCGGGGAGGGCCGAGTGGCGCACGTGGTAGTCGATGTCGAACCGTTCGTCCTCGACCCAGCGGTGCAGCGGCTGGCGCATCAGCCGGCGGGTCTGCAGGCGCAGCGTCCACGGCGGCTCGACCGGACTGGCCCGGACGTCGGCGACGAGGTCGCGCAGGAACCCGTCGTCCTCGCCCTCGGGGTAGCGGAAGTGCAGCAGCGACCCGACGTGCATCAGCGTCTCGGGCGACTCGCCGATGAGGAAGATCGCGTCGAGCGGTGAGGCCCAGCGGGACCGGCCCACCGGGTCAGACCGCCCGATGGTCGGCCGGTGGCGCCTCGTCCGCGGCGGCCTCGTCCGCCCACGGCCGCCAGGCGCCCTCCGGCTGGGCGAGCCGGTCGGCGATGATCCGGAGCGTGTCGAGCTGGTGCCCGTACCCGAGGTGGGTGGCTCCGACCTCGACGTTCTCGGTCAGCGGCGCGGGGTCGGCGACGCAGCACTCCCACGCGACGATGCCGTCGGTGCGCGACCAGATGCTCGTCGTCGGCACCTGCAGCGGCTGCGCCCGCAGCGCGAGCGCCTCCTCGGTGAACATGAGGTCGATGTTGTGGCGGTTCATCACCCGGTACATCGCCCAGGCGCGGGTGGAGACCGGGTGGTGGCGGAACGGGCTGCCGAGGGTGACGACGCAGCGCGTGTAGTCGGGCAGCGCGCGGGCCATCTCGCGGGCGTAGACCCCGCCGGCGCTCCAGCCGACGAGGCTGACCCGTCGGCCGTAGCGGTCGTGGATCTCGAGGAGGAGGTCCTCGAGGCGCTCGGCGAGCTCGGGGCTGGCGCCGAGGTTGCGGCCCTGGCGCCAGTCGTGGACGCGGTAGCCGAGGCGGCGCAGGTGGGTGCGCAGGAAGACGGTGGACTCCGGGCCGGCGAGGAAGCCGGGCAGGACGATGACGGGGTGCCCGTCGCCGACCGGCCAGCCGGCGATGTCGCGGGTGCGGACGGCGGAGTTCGCGAGCTCGAGCGCGGCGCGCCACTCCCGGCGGGCGGCCCACAGGGTGGGTGCGGCCGGGCCGGCGGTGCTCGGGTCGAGCCGGGGCATCCTCGCTCCTTCCGTGCGACGCAGCGCCACGACGACCCCGGACGGGACCTGCAGCGCTGCGAGGGCAGTCGTCATTGTCCCAGAGGCGGACCCGGTGCGGGGAGATACCCCACCCCTCGTGCCGTGGCGTGGACGGTGACCTTCGGCACGGTGCCCGGGTCCCGCGCCGCCCGGGCCGGGCCTACCGTGGAGGGATGAGCACGCAGGACGGTCCCGACCGCGGGGCGACCCGCACCGAGCGCGACACGATGGGGCCGGTCGAGGTGCCGGCCGACCGGTACTGGGGTGCCCAGACCCAACGCAGCCTCGAGCACTTCGACATCGGCCGCGACACCTTCGTCTGGGGACGGCCGGTGGTGCGGGGGCTGGGGTTGCTCAAGAAGGCCGCGGCCCGGGCGAACCACGACCTCGGGCTGTTGCCCGACGCGGTGGCCGACGCGGTGGTCCGGGCGGCCGACGAGGTGGCGCGCGGCGAGCTGGACGACCACTTCCCGCTCGTCGTCTTCCAGACCGGCTCCGGGACGCAGTCGAACATGAACGCCAACGAGGTCGTCGCCAACCGGGCCATCGAGCTGCTCGGCGGCGAGCTGGGGTCGAAGGACCCGGTGCACCCGAACGACCACGTCAACCGCAGCCAGTCGAGCAACGACACCTTCCCGACCGCGGTGCACGTCGCCGTCGCGCTCGAGCTCGCGGAGCGGTTGCACCCGGCCGTCGACGCCCTCTGCGAGGCGCTCGAGGCCAAGGCCGCCGAGCTGGCCGACGTCGTCAAGGTGGGGCGCACCCACCTCCAGGACGCGACCCCGGTGACCCTGGGCCAGGAGATCGGGGCGTGGGCCGGTCAGCTGCGTGAGGCCCAGGCCGACGTCCGGCACGCGGGGGAGCGGGTCCTCGCGCTCGCCATCGGGGGGACGGCGGTGGGGACCGGCCTCAACGCCCCGGCCGCCTTCGGTCCGGCGGTGGCGCGTCACCTGTCCGCGGAGACCGGGCTGGCCTTCCACCAGGCCGACAACCTCTTCGTCCAGCTGGCCGCCCACGACGGCCTGGTCGCCGTGTCGTCGGCGCTGCGCACGCTGGCCGGCGGGTTGATGAAGCTGGCCAACGACGTGCGCTGGCTGGCCTCCGGGCCGCGGACCGGCATCGGCGAGCTGCGCATCCCCGAGAACGAGCCCGGGTCCTCGATCATGCCGGGCAAGGTCAACCCGACCCAGTCCGAGGCAATGACGATGGTCGTCACGCGGGTGTTCGGCAACGACGCCACCGTCGGGTTCGCCGGCACCCAGGGCAACTTCCAGCTCAACGTCTTCACCCCGGTCATGGCGCACGCGGTGCTCGAGTCGGTACGGCTGGTGTCGGACGCCTGCCGCTCCTTCCGCGAGCACTGCGTCCTCGGGCTCGAGGCCGACCGTGAGCGCATCGCCGAGCACCTCGACGCCGACCTCATGCTCGTCACCGCGCTTGCGCCGCACATCGGGTACGACGCGGCGGCGGCCATCGCCAAGCAGGCGCACCGGGACGGCTCGACCCTGCGCGAGGCGGCGCTGGCGTCCGGGGCGGTGTCGGGCGAGGACTACGACCGGTGGGTCGACCCCGCCGCGATGACCCACCCCGACTGAACCGCGGTGAGGGACCTTCGCGGGAAAACTGCCGGGCGAGGAGGGTGATGAGCACGGTCCGCAGGCCGGGCGTCAGGACGCCCCGGCCACCGGTTCGTTCGCGCCGTAGCGTCGGACCGCCCGGCGGGCCAGTGACGTCCGGTGGACCTCGCTGGGCCCGTCGTAGATCCGGAACGGCCGGATCTCGCGCGCGATGCGGGCGACCGGCAGGTCCGACGACACGCCCGCGCCGCCGCACAGCTGCACCGCACGGTCGGCCACGCGGTGCAGGGCCTCGGCACCGAAGACCTTCGCGAGCGATGTCTCCTCGCGTCCGGGCCGGCCCTCGTCGAGGGCTCGGCAGGCCGTGAGGAGGAGCGACCGGGTCGCGGCGAGGTCGATCTCGTTGTCGGCCACCATGAGCTCGACCATCCCGTGCCGGGCCAGGGCGCGACCGAACCCCGAACGCCGGCTGACGTACTCGACCGCGGCCTCGTGCGCGCGCTGGGCGGCGCCCAGCCAGCGCATGACGTGCGTCAGTCGTGCGGGGCCGAGCCGGACCTGTGCGTAGCGGAACCCCTCGTCGACCTCGCCGAGCACGTCCTGCTCCGGCACCCGCACGCCGTTCAGCTCGAGCTCGCAGTGGCCGCCGAGCATGGAGCGGTCGATCGTGCTGACGTGACGGCCGATCCGAACGCCGGGTCGGTCCGCGGGGACGAGGAACATCGTCGCCCCCCCGCTGTCGCCGGGCGCTCCGGAGGTCCGGGCCATGACGATGAGGAACCCGGCGCCGTCCGCGCCGGTGATGAACTTCTTCCGCCCGTCGAGGACGAACGAGTCGCCGTCCCGGCGGGCCGTCGTGGTGAGCCCGGCGGGGTCCGACCCGGCGCCGGGCGGGGGCTCGGTCATCGCGAAGGCGGACCGCACCTCGCCGCGCGCGAGCGGGACCAGGTAGCGCTCCCGCTGCTCGCCGGTCACGACGCGCTCGAGCAGGTGCAGGTTGCCTTCGTCGGGAGCGTTCGCGTTGATGGCCATCGCGCCGAAGAGCGACCGGCCGGCCGCCTCGAAGACCGGGGCGCGCTCGGTCATGCCGAGCCCGAGACCCCCGAGGGGCAGCGGGACGTGCGGCGCGAACACACCGGCCCGGCGAGCCTGCTCCTGCAGGTCGGCGCGGAGCCACTCACCCCCGGCGGCATGGACGTCTCCGTCCGCCACGTCCTCGAGTGGGATGACCCGGTCCTCGACGAAACTGCGTGTCCGGGAGGCCAGCTGCTTGACGTCGGTCATCCGATACCTCTCTCGTGGTGAGCTGGGCCGAGGACGTCCCACGGCTCGGTCACAGGAGGCGGCCGGCCGGCGCCGGGCAGGCTCCATCGCCACCGCCCGTTCGGGACGGGCCCTCGGAAAAACTTCGCCGAACCTGTTGCTCCGGGCCGGAGCGAGGGTCCACACTCTCGCCTACCGAGCGAGCGCTCGGGCGGTACCGATGATGCTCCCCAGGAAGAGGTCCGTCAATGGCGACGCAGAACTCCGACGCACCCGTGGCCCGGGACGCGGCCGGCTCGATCTTCGAGGACTGGCTGGGCGCCTTTCGCGACGCCACCGAGGCAGGTGACGCCGACGCGGTCACCCGGCTGCTCGCCGCGGACTGCTGGTGGCGCGACCTCCTCGCCCTCACGTGGGATCTCGGGACCTACCGCGGGCCCGATGCGGTGCGCGGCATGCTCGCCGACCACCTGCGGCCGGGCGCCCTTGAGAACCTGAGGGTCGTCACCGAGTTCGGGCCACGCCGCCAGGACGAGGTCGTCGAGGGGTTCCTCCGGTTCGAGACGCCGGCCGGGGACGGCCGGGGCACCGTGCGGCTCGTCGAGAAGGAGGGGCGCTGGGTCGCCTGGACCGTCATGACCGAGCTCGACGACCTGCGCGGCCACGAGCGGGCCATCGGGCACCGCCGCCCGCTCGGACCGCGGCACGCCTCGAACGCCGACGGCTCGAACTGGCTGGACCGGCGCCGCGCCTCGGCCTCGTACGCGGACTCCCACCCCGACGTCGTCGTCATCGGCGCGGGTCAGGGCGGGCTCACCGTCGCCGCCAACCTGCGCCTCATGGGGGTCGACACCCTGATTCTCGAGAAGAGCGGACGGGTCGGGGACGGGTGGCGCACGAGGTACCACTCCCTCGTCCTGCACGACCCGGTGTGGGCCGACGACCTCCCGTACATGCCCTACCCCGCGTCGTGGCCGGTCTACTGCCCGAAGGACAAGATCGCCGACTGGTTCGAGTCCTACGCCTCCGCGATGGAGCTCAACGTGTGGACCTCGGCCGAGATGGTCGACAGCAGCTACGACGAGGCCGAGGGACGGTGGACGCTGCGGGTGCGCACCCCCGACGGCGAGCGGGTGGTCCGCCCACGGGACGTCGTCCTCGCGACCGGCGCCGCCGGCGAGCCGAACATCCCCGACGTCCCGGGCCGTGACACGTTCCGGGGTGAGTCGTACCACTCGAGCCGGCACTCGTCCGCCGCCCGGTGGGCCGGGCGGCGCGCGGTCGTCGTGGGAGCGTGCAACAGCGGCCATGACATCGCGCAGGACCTCCACGAGGCGGGCGCCGAGGTGACGCTCGTCCAGCGGTCCTCGACGCACATCATCAGCCAGGAGCACGGCATCCCGGCGATCTTCGGCAGCAACTTCGTCGAGGGCGGTCCGCCGACGGCGTACGCGGACCTCCTCGCGAGCGGTACCCCCTGGCCGCTCGTGCTGGAGCTGGCGAAGGACGGCGTGGTGCAGACCGCGGAGAAGGACGCCGAGCTGCTCGCATCCCTTGAGGCCGTCGGTTTCAAGCTCAACGACGGACCCGACGGGACGGGCCTCATGGGCTACGCGCTCGCGTACGGCGGCGGCTACTACATCGACGTCGGCGCCTCCCGGCTCATCGCCGAGGGCAAGATCGGTCTGGCCCAGGGTGCCGGGCTCGCCGAGTTCACCCCGGACGGCATCCGGCTCACCGACGGCCGCACCCTCGAGGCCGACCTCGTCGTGCTGGCCACCGGCTACCGGAACATGCGTGAGACCGCGCGGCGCCTCTTCGGCGACGACGTCGCCGACCGCCTCCCCCTGGTCCTCGGCATCGGCGAGGACGGCGAGCTCGGCGGCCTGTACCGGCGCACCGGCCACCCGGCCTTCTGGTTCATGGGCGGCCCGCTGGCCTGGGTCCGCATCTACTCCAAGCACCTGGCCCTGCAGATCACCGCCAAGCACGCGGGGGTCGACACCTCGAGGTGACGGCTCGGGCCCGCCGCGACGACCTCGCCGACCGCCCGAACCAGCCCGCCATCCGTCGGCCCCGGCCGACCTCCGCCAGCCCCACCCCCGCCGTCCGGTGCCCGGACGCGCCAGCAGAAGGAGTTCCCCATGAAGCGTCAGTCCACCGGCCCCTCCCTCAGGTCCCTCACCGCCGCCGCCGCCTGCGCCGGCGTCCTCCTCGCCGTCGCCGGCTGCGGCAGCGGCGGGTCGGGGAGCTCGGGCTTGGGAAGCGCGAGCGGAGGGTCGGACGAGAAGCGGACCATCGTGTTCATGGCGCCCAACACCACCCCGACCCGGTACATCCAGCAGGACGGACCGGCCTTCGAGGCCGCGGTGAAGGCGCTCGACCCCAACGTGACCGTGAAGTTCGTCAACGCCAACGGCGACTCGAACACCCAGCTCTCGCAGGCCAACGCGGCGATCGCGTCAGGTGCCAAGGCGCTCGTCGTCGTCGCTGCCGACCCGAACCTCAGCGCCGGCCTCCTCCAGGCCGCCCAGCAGGCGAACGTGCCGGTGATCGGCTACGAGAACCCGCCCATCAAGGGAACGCTCTACGCCCAGGTCGTCTTCGACCCGCGCAAGGTCGGCAAGCAACAGGCGGACTACTTCGCACAGCAGGTGACGAGCGGGAAGCTCGGGGCCACGCCGGTCAAGGTCGCGCGGCAGTACGGCAACAAGGGTGACGTCTACACGACCGAGATGCTCGCCGGGCAGAACGAGGTCATCGACCCGCTGATCAAGAGCGGTGACATCACGGTGGTCTGCGAGGACTACATCAAGGACTGGGCCCCGGACAACGCGACGAAGGCCACCGAGCAGTGCCTCACGAAGACGCAGAACAAGGTCGACGCGTTCTTCGGCTTCTACGACGGCATCACGGCCGGCATGATCGCCGCCCTGACCGCCAAGGACCTGACCATCCCGGTGTACGGCGGGCAGAACCCGGAGCTCACCGGTCTGCAGTACATGCTCACCGGGCAGCAGCAGGACGACGTCCTCAAGGCGTTCAAGGTCGAGGCCGAGGCGGCGGCCAAGATCGCCCTCGCCGCGATCAACGGCGAGAAGCCCCCGGCGGACCTCGTCAAGGACACGATCGACAACGGCGCCATGCAGGTGCCCACGGCCAAGCTCGACGCCACGCTCATCCACCTCGAGGAGGGCAAGGACCCCGGTGACGCCGTCCAGCAGGCGGTCGACCTCGGGATGTTCACGTGGCAGCAGATCTGCACGGGCCCGGCGGCGTCGACCCCGACCTGCAAGGCCAAGCTCTAGTGCCGCCCGGGTGCGGGAGCAGCCGTCCGGCCGGACCGCAGCTCCCGCACCCTGACCGGCGACCGTGACCCGTCGACCCGCGGGCGACCAACCGACGAAGGGACCGAGCGTGGACAGGGATGACCGCCCCGGGGGCGAGGGACCCCTGCTCGAGCTGACCCGGATCTCGAAGCACTTCGGGGGCGTACGAGCCCTCGACGGCGTCGACCTGACCGTGTCGGCCGGGGAGGTCGTGGCGCTCATCGGCGACAACGGTGCCGGCAAGTCGACCCTCGTGAAGATCATGAGCGGTGTCGAGTCGCCGGACTCCGGTGAGATCCGGGTGCGGGGCAGGGCGGTGCGCCTCGACTCGCCCCGGGCCGCCGCCGAGGCCGGCATCCACACGGTCTTCCAGGACCTGTCCCTCTGTGACAACCTCGACGCCGTCCAGAACCTCTTCCTCGGTCACGAGCGGTGCGGCCCGTCGTGGACCGGTCGCCGCGTGCGTCGGCACGTCATGGAACGACAGGCCCAACAGATCCTCGAGTCGCTCTCGGTCAAGCTCCGGTCCCTGTCGGCGCCTGTCTCCGAGCTCTCCGGTGGGCAGCGGCAGGGCATCGCGATCTGCCGGGCCCTCATCAGCGACCCGGCGGTCGTCCTGCTCGACGAACCGACCGCGGCGCTCGGGGTGTCGCAGCGTGGTGAGGTGCTCGACCTCGTCGACCGGCTGCGGGAGCAGGGGCGGGGCGTCGTCGTCATCTCGCACGACATGAAGGACGTGCAGCGGGTGGCCGACCGCATCGTCGCCCTCCGGCTCGGCTCGAAGGTCGCGGAGTTCGCGCGGGACGGGTACGCCGCCTCCGACCTCGTCGGGGCGATGACCGGCGCGCACGAACGACACGACGACGTCCGCAGCGAGGAGTCCCGATGACCACGTCGACCAGGCCACCGGTGGCCCCGGCCGCGGAGCGACGCACTGTCGTGGGCCACGCGATCGAGCGCGCCGCGAGGATGCCTCGCAGCATCCCCGTCCTCGTGACGCTCGCCCTCATCTGGGCGGTGTTCTACAGCCAGAGCCCCTTCTACCTGAGCTTCGGCAACCTGACTAACCTGACTCTCCAGATCGTGACGACGGCGATCCTCTCCCTCGGGGTGGTCTTCGTCCTGCTCGTCGGCGAGATCGACCTGTCGTCGGCCGCGCTGTCGGGCGTCTGTGCCGCGGTGGCCGGCACCGTCGTGGTCACCCACGGCCTGCCACTCGCAGTGGGAATCGCCACGGCCGTCGTCCTCGGGATGGTCGTGACCTTCGTCGAGGCGCAGGTCATCATCTTCGGCGTCCCCTCCCTCATCGTGACCCTGGGCGGGATGGTCATCCTCCAGGGGCTGCTCCTCGTCGTGCTGCCGGAGGAGTTCACGATCAGCATCGCCGGGACGCCGCTGGCCTCCCTCGCCCTGACCGCCGTGCCGGCGGGGGCGAGCTTCGCCCTCGCCGCGGTCGGCGCCCTCGCGTTCGCCGGCTACCGGACCCTGCTCCACCGCGAGCGGACGAGCACCGGCTCCGGTGGGTCCGTGCTGCGGTCGGTCGCTGCGCCCTCGGTGGCCGCGGCGGTCGGGCTCTTCGCCGTCGTCTTCGTCCTCAGCCGGCAGCGCGGGCTGCCGCTGCCCGTCCTCATCCTCGCCGGGATGCTCCTCGTGGCCTGGTACTGGACGACCCAGACCCGCTATGGCACACACCTCTACGCGGTCGGCGGCGATCGGGAGGCCGCCCAGCGCGCCGGTATCCCGGTACGCCGGATGGTCATGTACTCCTTCCTCGTCCTCGGTGCCTGCGCCGCGGTCGCCGGCATGGTCGACTCTTCCCGCCAGCGGGGGGTGTCCGCGACGTCGGGCGGCGGGCCCCTCATGCTAAACGCGATCGCCGCGGCGGTCGGGGGCGGCACGAGCCTCTTCGGCGGTCGGGGGTCGGTGTGGTCGGCGCTGTTGGGCTCCCTGGTCATCGGCTCGATCAGCAACGGGGTGCAGCTGCTCGGGCTGTCCACGGAGGTGCAGTTCTTCGCCACCGGAGTCGTCCTGGTCCTCGCCGTCGCCGTCGACGTCGTGCTCAGCCGCGGCTCGCTCCTCCCGGGGCGCCGATGAGCGACCTGGACCCCGCCTGGCGCCCGGACCCCCGGACCGTCGGTGACACCCGCATAGTGCGCTTCGCGGCGTGGCTGTGCGACACCGGTCGCGCGACGCTCACCGACGTGACCGACTACCGCGAGCTCCAGGCCTGGTCGGCCACCCACCCGGGGGAGTTCTGGGAAGCGGTGGCCGAGTTCTTCGAGGTCGCGTGGTCCGTCCGGCCACGGGTCGCCCTCGCCGAACGCCGCATGCCGGGGGCGGTCTGGTTCCCGGAGGGTCGGCTCAACGTCGCCGAGCACCTGCTGCGAGGCGGCCGTGACGACGCCGACGCCGTCGTGCTGGTGACGGAGAGCGGCGAGCGCTCCACGATCACGTTCCGCGAGCTGCGCGAGCAGGCGGCCACGGTGGCCGGACGCCTGCGGGCCCTGGGCGTGCGTCCGGGCGACCGCGTGGCGGCGTACCTGCCGAACGCGATCGAGGGGGTCGTCGCGTTCGTGGCCACGGCCCTCGTCGGTGCGGTCTGGGC
The DNA here is from genome assembly GCF_035325325.1 of Phycicoccus sp. Taxonomy (NCBI): domain Bacteria; kingdom Bacillati; phylum Actinomycetota; class Actinomycetes; order Micrococcales; family Intrasporangiaceae; genus Phycicoccus; species Phycicoccus sp. The sequence goes on from NZ_DAOLAC010000019.1 coordinate 32,165, forward strand.
CCAGGCCGGGCTCGACTACGCCCCCGAGGCCGCCGCCGAGCGGCTCGGCCAGCTCGCCCCGTCGGTCCTCGTGGCCGGGACCGGATACCACTTCGGCGGCCGTGTGCACGACCGTCGGGCCGAGGTCGCCAGGCTGCGCGACCTGCTGCCCGACCCGGTGCACACGATCGTCGTCGAGACGGCCGGTGTTGCATCCGGCGTGCCGGGCGGCTCGAGCACCTGGGCGCAGGCTCTCGCCGCGCCGCCGGACGGGCGGCCGGAGCAGGTCCCGTTCGACCACCCATTGTGGGTGCTCTTCACCTCCGGGACCACGGGCCGGCCCAAGGGCATCGTCCACGGGCACGGGGGTGCGCTGCTCGAACAGCTCGTGTCACCCGGTCTGCACATGGACCTGCACGAGGACGACGTGTTCTTCTGGTTCACCACCCCCAACTGGATGATGTGGAACGCCCAGGTGTGCGGCCTCCTCCATGGGGCGACGATCGTCCTCTACGACGGCCGTCCGACGACCCCGGCCCCCGATGCCCTGTGGCGGGTCGTCGCGGACCTCGGAGTCACGGTGTTCGGCACGAGCCCGGGCTACCTCGAGGCCTCGCACCGGGCCGGGCTGGAACCGGGCCGCGACCTCGATCTCTCGTGCGTCCGGCTCATCGGGGTGACCGGTTCGGTCCTCCCTGCGTCCGCGAACGCCTGGGTCCGCGAGCACGTCGACGACCGGGTCCAGCTCGGGTCGATGAGCGGTGGCACCGACGTCGTCGGGATCTTCGTCGGGAGCGCACCGACGACCCCGGTGTACGACGGTGAGATCAGTGGCGTCGCCCTCGGGGTGGCGCTCGAGGTCTGGGGACCGGACGGCACGCCGGTCCCACCCGGTGAGCCGGGGGAGATGGTCGTCACCGAGCCGATGCCGTCGATGCCGGTGTGCCTCTGGGACGACCCGGACGGTGCCCTGCTGCGCGAGACCTACTACGCGACCTTCCCGGGTGCCTGGCGCCAAGGCGACCTCACGGTCCTCACGGAGCGGGGCACGGTCGTCATCCTCGGGCGCTCGGACGCCACGATCAACCGGTCCGGCGTCCGTCTGGGATCGGCCGAGATCTACGCGGCGATCAGTGACCTCGCCGAGGTCGAGGACGCGCTCGCCGTCGGCGTCGAGCGGCCGGACGGCGGCTACTGGTTCCCGCTCTTCGTCGTGCCTGCGGGGGAGCACGCCGCGGCCGACCTGGCCGCACGCATCCGTCAGCTGATCCGGGTGCGCACCTCCCCGCGCCACGTGCCCGACGACGTGATATTCGTACGACGGCTGCCCCACACCAGGACGGGGAAGCGACTCGAGGTCCCGGTCAAGCGCATCCTGCAGGGGGAGCAGCCCGACCGGGTGCTTGCCCTGGGGGCCGTCGACGACCCGGGGGCCCTCGACGACCTCGTCGACCACGCGCTGAGCACGGGAAGGAGCCACGGACCATGAGTCGACGCCCTACCGCCGACGCGACCGTCGCCCGCTCCGACGACACCCGGGCGCCCGGAGCCCCGAGGGTCGGCGACGACGCCGGGGACTGGCGCCACTACGGCCCCACGGACTACCCGCGCATCCTCGAGGCCGCCCTCGACGCGTTCTCCGAGCACGGCTACCACGGGACGACCACGCGTGAGCTCGCGCAGCGCTGCGGCCTCTCCGTCCCCGGGGTCTACCACCACTACCCCTCGAAGCAGGACATCCTCTTCGAGCTGATGACGGTCATCATCGACGAGCTGCTCAGGCGCAGCCACGAGGCGCTGGACGCCGCTCCCCCCGACCCGCGGGCGCAGTTCGACGCCCTCGTGGAGTCGCTGCTCCGCTTCCACATGTACCGCCGCCGCTCGGCGATGGTCTCGACCGGTGAGCTGCGCAGCCTCGAGCCCGGGTACCGCGAGCGCTACGTCGCGAAGCGGGACGAGCAGCAGCGGATGCTCGACGGCGTGGTCCGCGACGGGGTGGCCTCGGGACAGTTCGCGACGCCGTACCCCGCGGACGCCAGCCGGTCGATCGCGTCGCTCTGCGTCGGGGTGGCCACGTGGTACCGCCCGGACGGCGACCTGTCGGTCGAGGCACTGCTCGAGCGCTACCTGACGATCGCGCGCTCGATCGTCGGCGTGGCCGCCGGAGGCGCCGAACCGGGGTCGCGATGACGGACGCACCGGCTGCGCCGTCCCGGCCCCCGACCACCTCGTCGCGTTCGGCTGTCGTCACCGGCGCCTCCCGCGGCATCGGCCACGGCGTCGCGCTGGCCCTGGCGGCTCGGGGCTGGTCCCTGACCCTCGTCGCCCGTGACGGTGACCGGCTGGCCGCCACCGTCGACGAGGCGAGGGGGGCCGGAGCCGTCGCCGTGCGTGCCGTCGCGGTCGACCTCGCCGAGCCCGAGACGTCGTCCACCGTCCTCGAGACGCACGCGACGGCCTTCGGCGCAGTGGACGCCATGGTGCTCGCGGCCGGTGTCGGGTCGGCGGCGCCCCTGGCCGGCTACCCGCCACGGCGCTTCGACAAGCAGTTCGCGCTCAACACCCGTGCTCCCTTCCTCCTCGTGAGCCAGGGGATGGCACTGCTCCGCGCGGCGGCCGAGGCCCGCCCGGCACACGGCGCCAAGGTCGTGGCGCTGGCCTCCATGGGCGGGGTGTACGCCGAGCCCGGCCTGTCGGTCTACGGCGCCAGCAAGGCGGCGCTCGTCGCGCTGTGCCGCGGCCTCAACGCCGAGGAGTCGGGGTCGGGGATCACGGCCACCGCCCTCGCGCCGGGGTACGTCGACACCGACATGAGCGCGTGGGTGCACGACACGGTGCCTCCGGAGTCGATGATCCCCGTCGCCGACGTCGTCACCACGATCCTCGCGCTGCTCGACCTTTCGCCTCGGTCCGTGGTCAGCGAGATCGTGCTCAGCCGGGCCGGGACCACGGGGTACACCGCATGACGCCCTCCGGCGGACCCGCGGCGCACGGGGGGCCCGGGTGAGCGGCGACCGGCCGCTCCTCGACCTCGTCGCCCTGCACGCCCTCCTCGTCGAGGGAGGCGTGACGGTCGCAGGCCCCTTGGAGGCCGGGCTCCTCAGCGGCGGCAAGTCCAACCTCACGTACGTCGTCAGCGACGGCGTGAGCCGGTGGGTCGCGCGTCGGCCCCCGGCGTCGGGGCTCACGCCGTCAGCGCACGACGTCGCCCGCGAGTGGCGGGTCACCCGGGCGTTGCGTCACAGCCGGGTGCCGGTCGCCCCGACGGTCGTGCTGTGCGAAGACCCGTCGGTCTTCGGTGCCCCCGTCGCGGTCGTCGAGTACGTCGAGGGACAGGTCGTCCGGACCCGGCCGCAGCTGCGCGGCCACTCGAGCGACGAGCTGAGAGCCTGCACCGACGCGCTCGTCGGGGTGCTGGCCGACCTGCACGCCGTCGACGTCGACGAGGTCGAGCTCGACGGTTTCGGCCGCCCTGAAGGCTTTCTCGAGCGCCAGGTCGGGCTGTGGTGGCGCCAGTGGACCAAGGTGCGGCAGAACGACCTTCCCGACGCCACGCAGCTCCACCGCGTGCTGCGCTCCGCCCTCCCCACGACCCCCGGAGCGGTCGGCATCGTCCACGGCGACTACCGCATCGACAACACGCTGCTGGCGGTCGACGACATCACGACGGTGCTGGCCGTCGTGGACTGGGAGCTCGCGACGATCGGCGACGTGCTGACCGATGTCGCGCTCATGGCCGTGTACCGGCAGCCCGAGCTCGACGCGATCCTCGGGGTCGAGGCCGCCTGGGCGAGCGACCGGTTGCCCTCCGGCGACGACCTCGCGCACAGCTACGCCCTGATGCGGGGCGTCGATCTGCCCCACTGGCCGTTCTACCTGGCCCTGGCGAACTTCAAGCTCGCGGTCATCGCCCAGGGCATCAGCTACCGCGCCCGGCAGGGTGCCGCAGCGGACGCGAGCGCCGCGGGAGCCGAGGAGGCCGTCCCGGAGCTGCTCGCCGCGGGCCTGCGCGCCCTGCGGACCGACTGACCCCTCACCATCTCCGAACGTGTGTGAAGAACGTCGGCATACCGACGCTCTTCACACATGTTCGGGAAGAGCCCGGTCGCGACGTCAGGGTGCGAGGAGGTCGCGCAGGTCGTCGGCGGTCAGGGCCCGGCTCAGCGCGGCTCCCTCGTCGACGACCCGGGTGAAGAGGTCACGCTTGCGCTCCTGGAGGGCGACGACCTTCTCCTCGACGGTGTTCCGCGAGACGAGCCGGTAGACGTTGACCGGCTTGGTCTGCCCGATGCGGTGTGCACGGTCGATGGCCTGCGCCTCGGCGGCGGGGTTCCACCACGGGTCGAGGACGAAGACGTAGTCGGCCTCGGTGAGGGTGAGGCCGAAGCCGCCGGCCTTGAGCGAGATGAGGAAGACCGGGGCGTCCCCGTCGCGGAAGGCGGCGATCCGGTCGGCGCGGTCGCGGGTGCGGCCGTCGAGGTACTCGTAGGCGATGCCCTCCGCCTCCAGCCGGCGCCGGACGATGCCGAGGAAGCCGGTGAACTGCGAGAACACGAGCGCCCGATGGCCCTCGCCGGCCAGCTCGGTGACGTACTCGACGAGGGTGTCGACCTTGGCCGACTCGGCCAGCCCGGCGTACTGCTCGTCGACGAGCGAGGGGTCGAGCGACATCTGCCGCAGCGCGGTGAGCGCCCGCAGCACGGCCATCCGGTTGCCGTCGAGGTCGTCGATGAGGCCGAGCAGGCGCTGGCGCTCGCGCTGGAGGTGCCGGTCGTAGACGGCGCGGTGGCGCGGGTGGAGGTCGACGGTGAGCAGCTGCTCCTGCTTCGGGGGCAGCTCGCGGGCCACCGACTCCTTGGTGCGGCGCAGCATGAGCGGGCGCACGCGGCGGCGCAGCGTGGCGAGCCGCTCGGCGTCGCCGTCGCGCTCGATGGGGTTGGCCCACTGCTCCTTGAACGCGCCGGGCCGCGGGTGCAGCCCGGGCGCGACGATCGAGAGCAGCGACCAGAGGTCCATCAGCGAGTTCTCGAGCGGCGTGCCGGTGATGGCGAACTTCGCTCGCGCGGAGAGCCGTCGGACCGCCTGGTAGGTCTTGGCCTGGTGGTTCTTGACGAACTGCGCCTCGTCGAGGACGACCGCCGACCACTCGCGCGAGCGCCACGCGACCTCGTCGATGCGGGCGACCGTGTACGACGTGATGACGATGTCCGCGCCGTCGATGACCGCGCCGAGCCCCCGGCCGTCCTTGCCGCGGGTGCGGTCGACGACGGCGGTGCGCAGCGACGGCGCGAACCGGGCCGCCTCGCCCGCCCACGTCGAGAGCACCGAGGTGGGCGCGACGACGAGGACGGGGTGCTCGAGCTCGCCGCGCTCCTGGGCCCGCAGCACCATCGCGAGGGTCTGCACCGTCTTGCCGAGGCCCATGTCGTCGGCGAGGACACCGCCGAGCCCGCAGTCCCAGAGCATCGAGAGCCAGCGGAAGCCGTCGACCTGGTACGGGCGCAGCGTGGCGTCGAGGCCGCGGGGGACCTCCGCCGGCTCGAGGCCGGTGCCGTCGACGAGCCGGCCGACGGTGCGCTGCCAGCGCTCGCTCTGCTCCTCGACGACGCCGAGCGCCGCGAGCTCCTCCCAGAGACCGATGTGCACGGCCGAGATGCGCAGCGGGTCGGACGGCTTGTCCTGGAGCGAACGCGCCTCGTCGACGAGGCGGCGCAGCGTCTCGAGCTCGGGGCGCTCGAGCGAGAACCACGTGCCGGAGTCGAGGATGAGGTGCTCGTGGCCGCGGGCGATCGCCTCGATGAGCGGCGCGAGCGGCACGTCCTCGCCGGCGACGGTGACCGAGATGTCGAGGTCGAACCAGTCGGTGGCCGACCCGCCTCCTCCGCCGGAACCCGAGCCGTCCCGACCGTCGCTCGTCGAGACCTGGATGAGCGGGGCCTCGTCGACCTCGGTGTACTCGGCGACCTCGCCGTGCACCTCCAGGTCGAGGAACGGCAGCTCCTCGAGGACCGGGAGCAGCCGGCTGAACCCGACCGTGGTGAAGCCGTGGAAGCGCAGCTCGGGCACGAGCCGCGGGTGGTGCGCGACGACCTGCCACAGCGGGTGGAACGCCTCGATGTCCTCGACCCCGCGCAGCTCCTCGACGAGCCGCCGCTCGGCGCCGTGGTCGCGCATCGGGTCGGGCTCGTCCGAGCCCATCGGCACCCGCACGCCGCTGGGACCGCCGTAGTGGTACCCCCACTGCAGGTGCGTGCGGTGGCCGGGCTCGACGGTGACGGTGAGCGCGAGCCGCGGCGGCACCGAGTCGGGGAGGTCGAGGTCGGGGTCGAGGCTGCGGACCCGGGCCTTGCGGCGCAACCCGGGCAGGTGGGTGACGGTGAACCGCGCCCAGTCGGCTTCCGGGACCTCGACGACACCGAGGTCGAGCAGGCGCTGGCGGCTGCCGTCCAGCGGTTCCGCGAGCGCCCCGAGGACGAGGGTGGCGTCGTCGCGCAGCCAGAACCCGGTGGCCGGGGACCCGACGAGGTGGGTGTCGGTGCCCGGCTCGACCGGGAGGTCGAGGCGCGGGTGGAGGCTGGCGCCGTCGTCGGTGCGCTCGATGTCGACGACGAGCTCGGCGGGGTCGGTGGCGAAGGCGACCTCGCCGGAGCCGGTGAGGTCGGTCAGCAGCCGGACGCCTGCGCGGTCGGCGGAGCGCAGCAGCGTCACCCATCCGGGACCGAGGTGGTCGAGGAGGATGGCGTCGGGCATCCGGCCGTAGCCGAACGCGCGGACCGAGCGGCGGTGGGCGTCGGCGATGGCGGTGAGGGCGTCGACGTGGTCGTCGGAGTAGGTGACCCGGCCGTAGCCGTAGTAGCCGCCGGCGAAGCTCTCCCAGGAGACGCCGGTGCGGATCCAGGCGTCGCGGACCCCGGGGACGACCGGCCGCAGCCGCAGCTGGGCGCGGCCGGTGTCGTCGGTGACGCGGGCGCGCCCCGAGCCGGCGCGCGCCTCCTCGATGAGCAGCCCGACCGGCGTGACGTCGCGCGGGCCGTCCTCGGTGAGGACGCCGCCGAGGGCGCGCTCCCAGGCGGGGCGCGGCGGCTCCTCCTGCCGCGCCGGGGTGGGGTCGAGCTCGCGGACCCGGGCGGCGACGGCGACGGCGTGCTTGCAGTCGCCGGCCACCGGGCACGAGCACTCGCTGTGCCAGCGCCGGACGCTGCGGGTGCCGACCGCCTCGTGCGGGCGCAGCGCGACCTCGGTCGTGTACGTCTCGCCCCGGCTGCCGCCGACCCATCCGGTGGCGTGCGCGCCGTCCGCGGAGACCTCGACGTCGACGACCCGGCCCTCGCGCGCGTACGCGAGCCCGCGGGCGACGGTGACGGTGCCGCAGACGTCGCCGAGCTCGCGGTTGGTCAGCTCGGACAGCCGGCCGGCGGTGACGACGCGCGCCACGGGCACCCTCCTCCCACGCGGACGGGCCGCCCCTGCGACGGCGGACCCTGAACACCCCACCGTACGTCGGCGGACCGACATCCGCCGAGCCCGTCCACAGGGTCAGGCGGGCAGGTCGAGGGCGAACGTCGTGCCGCGGCCGGGCTCGGAGGCGACCGAGACGGCCCCGCCGTGGGCGCGGGCGACGGCGTCGACGACGGCGAGCCCGAGGCCAGAGCCCCCGCTGCCCGAGGAGCGCGAGCGGTCGACCCGGTAGAACCGTTCGAAGAGATGGCCGAGGTGCTCCGGCGGGATGCCCGGGCCGGCGTCGGACACCTCGACCCGCACCCAGCCGGGGCGGGTGAGGACGCGCAGCGCGACCGGGGTGCCCTCCGGCGTGTGCCGCACGGCGTTGCTCGTCAGCCCGACGAGCGCCTGGGTGACGCGGTCGCGGTCGGCGACGACCGTCAGGGTCGACGGGGCGTCGAGGGTCACCTCGCGGTCGGGGGCGACCACCCGCAGGTCGGAGGCGACGTCGCGCAGGACGTCGGCCAGGTCGACCGGCTCGCGGCGCAGCGCGTCGGGGGACTCGAGCCCGGTGAGGTCGAGGAGGCCGTCGACGAGGCGTCGCATCCGGGCGGCCTCGTCGCCGATCCGGCGCATCGCGTCGTCGACCTCGGCACGGCCGCGGTCGTCGAGCGGGCCCGGCTCGCGGGTCGCGTGGAGGGCCGCGTAGCCGCCGACCGTCGTCAGCGGGGTGCGCAGCTCGTGCGAGGCGTCGGCGACGAACCGCCGCATCCGCTCGTTCGTCGCGCTCGTCGCGTCGATCATCGTGTTGAGCGCCTCGCCGAGCCGGGCGGCCTCGGTGCCCGGCGGGCCAGGGGGCACGCGGCGGCTCGTGTCCCCGGCGGTGATGGCGTCGGCGGCGTCGGTCATCTGCGCGATGGGCCGCAGGCCGAGCCGGTCGACCCACCAGAGCAGCAGACCCACGAACGCGGCGACGACGAGCCCGGTGAGGCCGAGGGTCAGGCCGAGGCGCCGGGTGGTCAGGTCGGCGGAGGTGGTCGGGACGGCGATGACGGCCTGCGCGCGCCCGTTGGCCAGCGGCACCGTGACCACCCGGACCCGTTGTGCCACACCGGATGCCGTGGGCCGGCCGGCGGGGGAGAGGACCTGCTCGCCGGGGTCGAGGGCCGGCACGAGCTGCGGGTCGGCCTGCGGCGCGAGGACGGTGACGAGCCGGCCGTCGCCGGACATCCGGCCGACGTAGACGTCGCTCAGGGCGGCCGTCGCGACGGCTCCGTCGGCGCGCTGCGAGGCGAGGAGGACGGCCCGGGGGTTCTCGGCGAGCGCGGCGATCTCGGCGTCGAGGCGGCCCACGAGGAAGGCCCGCTGGACGAGGACGACGGTGACGCCCGCGACGACGGACAGGACGCCGAGGACGACGACGGCGACGACCAGCCGGCGGCGCAGCGTCATCACGGCTCCCGGACGGTGTAGCCGACGCCGCGGACGGTGTGGATGAGCTTGGGCGTCGCGGCGTCGACCTTCTTGCGCAGGGTCGAGACGAACGACTCGATGATGGCCGTCTCGCCGGCGAAGTCGTACTGCCACACGTGGTCGAGGATCTGCGCGCGGGTGACGACCCGGCCGGTGTTGACGAGGAGGAGGCGCAGCAGGCTGAACTCGGTCGCCGTGAGGTGCACCTCGGTGTCGCCGCGCCAGACCCGGTGCTGGTCCTCGTCGAGGACGAGGTCGTGCACCCGGTGCCGGGCGCTCGGGGCGGCGGCGACGCCACCGCGACGGAGGGCGACGTGGACCCGGGCGACGAGCTCCTCGAGGGCGAACGGCTTGGTGATGTAGTCGTCGCCGCCGCTCGTCAGGCCGCGGACCCGGTCGGCGGTCTCGGTGCGGGCGGTGAGGAAGAGGACCGGGGCGGTCGTGCCGGTGGCACGGAGCCGGCGCAGCACCTCGAAGCCGTCGAGGTCGGGGAGCATCACGTCGAGGACGACGACGTCCGGGTGGGTGCGGGACGCGGCCTCGAGGGCGTCGCCGCCGGTGGCCGCGGTGCTGACCTCCATCCCGGCGAGGCGCAACGCGGACGAGACGAGGTAGGCGATGTTCTCCTCGTCGTCGACGACGAGGACGCGCGGGGCGGGGGAGCTCGCGGAGTCGGCCACGGGCACACCGTCCCATGCGGGCCGCGGACCTGTCTGGAGGAAACCTCGAGACTTCCTGAAGGTCCTGCCGCCGCACCACCTCCCCGCTCGAGGTGCGTGCTACGGCGCAGTAAGTGCTGTGATGACGACGAGTACTGCGGGGTAGCTCGCACCGAGGCAGGCACGGGGCGGATCTCCAGCAAGTCCCGAGGTTGACGCGCAGTGGTCGCGAGGGTCGGCGCGCAGTCTCGTCGTCGTCACCGATCCGACCGACCCGCAAGGAGCATCCGATGCCCGCCCTCCGCACCTCCCTCGTCGCCCTGGCCGTCGGCGGCGCCGCCGTGACCACCGGCGTCGTCGCGACGAACGCCACCGCGGCACCCGCCCCCGTCGCCGCGGTGAGCGCCGTCGCCGACGACACGAGCTCCAGCACGGCCACCGCTCCCGTGCGGCACGGCGTGCGCCAGTGGTGGAAGGGCCTGAGCGACACCCAGCGCCAGTGCCTCCAGGACGCCAAGATCACCCGCCCCGTCGGCCCGCTCGACGACGCCCAGCGCAAGGCCCTGCGCGACCAGGTGACCAAGGCCGCCGAGGCGTGCAAGGTCGAGCTGCCCTTCCCGAAGGCGCGCGCGTTCTGGAACGGCCTGACCGACACCCAGAAGCAGTGCCTCGACGACGCGAACGTCACCCGGCCGTGGGGCCCGATGACCAGGGAGCAGCGCAAGGCGGTGCGGGCGGACCTCAAGGCCGCTGCCGAGAAGTGCGGCGTCCAGCTGCCGCAGAAGCCGGCCAACAGCTCGAGCCCGACGCCGGCGCCGTCGACCACGGCTTCCTGAGACCCGCGCGGGCGGGCACCGGTGCAGGGACCGGTGCCCACCGCGGGGGAGCCGCCGGCTCCATCGCACGCTACGCCGCAGTAACCGTCGTGATCGCGACGATTACTGCGGCGTAGCCCGCGCTGTGGACGGCGGGGTGGCCAGGGTCAGGCGATGACGTGCGCGTCGGCGACGTCGAGCGCGCGGTCGAGGACGTCCAGCCCCTCGGCGAGCTCCTCGGCGGTCGTCGTGCACGGCGGCACGACGTGCAGCCGGTTGAAGTGCGTCATCGGCCACAGACCCTCGGCCTTGCACGCGGCCATCAGCTCGGCCATCGGCTTGGCCGCCTCGCCGGACGCGTTGTACGGCACCAGCGCCTCGTTGGTCGTCGTGTCCTTGACGAGGTCGAGCGCCCAGAACACCCCGAGCCCCCGCACCTCGCCGACCGAGGGGTGCTTGTCGCGGATGGCCTCGAGCCGCGGACCGATGACGGTGTCGGCCATCTTCCGGACGTGCTCGAGGATGCCCTCCTCCTCGAAGATCCGCATCGACGCCACGGCCGAGGCGCACGCGAGCGGGTGCCCGGAGTACGTGAGGCCGCCGGGGTAGGGCCGGTCGTCGAAGGTCGCCGCGACCTTCGAGGACATCACGACGCCACCGAGCGGCACGTACCCGCTGTTGACGCCCTTGGCGAAGCAGATGAGGTCGGGCGCGAGGCTCCAGTGGTCGACGGCGAACCACTCGCCGCACCGCCCGAAGCCGGCCATCACCTCGTCGGCGATCCACAGGATGCCGTGCTCGTCGCAGATCTCGCGGACGCCGGCGAGGTAGCCGTCCGGCGGCACGAGGATGCCGTTGGTGCCGACGACGGTCTCGAGCATGATCGCCGCGATGGTCTGGGGGCCCTCGACCATGATCGTGTCGCGCAGGTGCTGCAGCGCGCGCTCGCACTCCTGCTCCGGCGAGGTCGAGTGGAACGCCGAGCGGAACGGGTACGGGCCCCAGAAGTGCACGAATCCCGGTGCGCCGGGCTCTGATCCCCACCGACGGGGCTCGCCGGTCGCGAGGATGGAGCCGCTCGTCGCGCCGTGGTAGCTGCGGTAGGTCGTGAGGATCTTGTGCCGGCCGGTGTGGATGCGCGCCATTCGCATCGCGTTCTCGGTGGCCTCGGCGCCGCCGTTCGTGAAGAACACCTTCTCGAGGCCCTCGGGCGCGCGCTCGGCGATCATCCGGGCCGCCTCGGAGCGCGACTCGTCGGCGAAGCTCGGTGCGATGGTGCACTGCCGGGCCGCGGCCTCCTGGATGGCGGCGACGAGCTTCGGGTGCTGGTAGCCGATGTTGACGTTGACCAGCTGGCTCGAGAAGTCGAGGTAGCGGTTGCCCTCGAAGTCCCAGAAGTGCGAGCCCGAGGCGCCGGCGATCGGCAGCGGGGCGATCTGGGCCTGCGCCGACCACGAGTGGAAGACGTGGGCGCGGTCGTCGGCGGCCACCCGCGCACCCTTGTCGGGGTCGGGCTGGACCGTGGGGGAGGCGAACTCGGTCATCGGGGGCCTTTCGGGGTCAGGCGGTGCGGGGGCAGTAGTTCAGGCGGTCAGGCGGTCAGGCGGTCAGGCGGCGGGGCGGTACGGGCGGGTCGTGCGGGCGGACCAGTCGGCGACGAGCAGCGGGTCGAGGTCGAAGCCCTGCTCCTCGGCCCAGGCGAGGTACTCCTCGACGACCGGTGTCCCCCAGTCCGAGGGCCGACGGCCGAGCAGCCAGAGGGACGAGCGGTCCGGGGTGCCGACGAGCGCGGCCGAGTAGTCGGGGGCGAGGCGCATCACCCAGTAGTTGCCCTCGACCGGCGTGGGGACGAGCCGGGCGACCCCGCCGAAGCGCACCCGGAGCCGGGCGTTGCTCTCCTCGGCCCCGGCGGCCGGCGTGGCCGAGCCGTCGATGCTCCGCTCGGGATCCGTTCCGCGGCAGGCGGTGTTGCGCACGCTGACCGTCCCGTTATCGCGCAGGCCGTACTCGGCGATGGCGACGCTCGCGTCCGGCTGGAAGAGCACCGGCAGCCGGGCGAGCTCATACCAGCGCCCCGCGTACCGCGCGACGTCGACGTGCTCGACCGTGGGCAGCGGGGGATGGTCGGTGCGCCCGACGACACCGCGGACGAGGTCGGCACCGCGCCGCACGACCTCGACCACCGTGCGCAGCGGGTTGCCGGGCAGCAGGTCGGTCATCCCCTCACGGTAGGCGAGGGTCCGCGGCCGGGGCGCACCCGTGACCGGCGCGCTCATCCCTGCCCGGGCAGCGTGAAGATCGTGCGGTGCCACGGCTTGTGCGCCACCCCGGTGATGTCGTGCATCACGTGCTTGACGTTCGTGTACTCGTCGAAGGAGTACGCCGACATGTCCTTGCCGAAGCCGGAGGACTTGTAGCCGCCGTGCGGCATCTCGCTGATGATCGGGATGTGGTCGTTGACCCAGACGCAGCCGGCCTCGATCTCGCGGGAGGCCCGGCCGGCGCGGTAGGTGTCGCGGGTCCAGGCGCTGGCGGCGAGCCCGAACTCGGTGTCGTTGGCGAGCCGGATGGCCTTGTCGTCGTCGTCGAACGGCACGACGACGAGCACCGGGCCGAAGACCTCGTCGCGCCAGATCTCGGAGTCGAGCGGCACGTCGGTGACGACGGCCGGCTCGAGGTAGCACCCGCGGGCCAGCTCGCCGGTGGGCGGGGCGCCGCCGCAGACGACCTTCGCGTACGCGCGGGCGCGGTCGACCATCCCGGCGACCTTGGCGAGGTGGGCGCGCGACGAGAGCGGGCCCAGGTCGGTCGCGGGGTCCGCCGTCGGGCCCATCCGGACCTCGGCGTAGAGGTCGGCGACCCCCCGGACGAACTCGTCGTACACGGACCGGTGGACGATGGCTCGGGCCGCCGCCGTGCAGTCCTGGCCGGCGTTGATGAGGTTCGCGGCGACGGCGCCGTGGACGGCCGCCTCGAGGTCGGCGTCGTCGAAGACGACCAACGGTGCCTTGCCGCCGAGCTCGAGGTGGACGCGCTTGCCGGTGGCCGCGGCGGTGGCCATCACGCGGCGGCCGACGGCGGTCGAGCCGGTGAACGAGGTCATCGCGACGTCGCGGTGGGCGACGAGGTGCTCGCCGGCGACCGGGCCGGTGCCGGTGACGACGTTGACGACGCCGGGCGGGGCGCCGGCCTCGGTGAACGCCTCGGCGAACGGCAGCGCGGTGAGCGGGGTGATCTCGGCCGGCTTGAGGACGATCGTGTTGCCCGCGGCGATGGCCGGCAGCACCTTCCAGGCCGCCATCTGCAGCGGGTAGTTCCACGGCGCGATCGAGCCGACGACGCCGATCGGCTCGCGGCGGATGGACGAGGTGTGGTCGCCGGAGTACTCGCCGCTGGCCATCCCGTCGAGCCGGCGGGCGGCGGCGCCGAAGAACGCGGTGTTGTCGACCGTGCCGGGCACGTCGAACTCGCGGGCCAGGCGGATCGGCTTGCCGGCCTGGCGGGACTCGAGCTGCGCGAGCTCCTCGGCGCGCTCGTCGAGGAGCGCGGCGGCCCTGGTGAGGACGGCGGCGCGCTCGACCGGCGTGGCCCGCGACCACTCGGCGTACGCGGCCTTCGCGGAGGCGACCGCGGTGTCGACGTCGTCCGGGCCCGCGAGGGTGACGGACTCGAGCACCTCGTCGGTGCTGGGGTCGAGGACGTCGAAGCTCTCGCCGGTGCTTCCGGCCCGGCGCTCACCGCCGATGTACTGGTGCATGCCGGCGAGCATACGGCGGCACCCCCACTGCCGGAAAGGGCAGCAGGGGTGCCGTGAGACGACGGAATCCGTCGCGCGTGGTCGCGACGGCTGCCGCCATCAGTGCTGGTAGGTCCCGTGGATGATCGCCCGGCCGAGGGTCTTGAAGGCCAGGGCGAAGGAGACGGCGGCGGGCGAGGCGTCCGCGTCGACCCCGAGGCTCGGCTCGGAGACCGCGTGGACGACGAGGTAGTAGCGGTGCGGCACGTCGCCCTCGGGCGGGGCGGCGCCGGCGAACCCGCGCTCGCCGCCGTCGTTGCGCACGTGGAAGGCGTTGCCCGGCAGCTCACCCGACGCGGCGCCGGCCGGCAGCGAGGTGACGTCGGCCGGGAGGTCGACGAGCACCCAGTGCCAGAAGCCCGACGGGGTCGGCGCGTCCGGGTCGAACATCGTCACGACGTAGCTCTGCGTGCCCTCGGGGGCGCCGCTCCAGGACAGCTGCGGCGAGGTGTTGCCGCCGTCGGCGACCTGGGCGTCGGCCAGGGGTGCGCCGTCGGTGACGTCCTCGCTCGTCACGGTGAACGAGGGGACCGCCGGCAGCAGGTCGTACGGGTTCGGGGCGGTGGGACGCTCGAGGCTGATGCGGGTGCTCTCCTGACTCGTCGGGGGATCTCCGTCCCTTCGGCCAACCCCGCCGCACCCCGACTTATTGCGAATCACCCACCTTTTCGGCGCCCTGAGGGTGCCTTCCAGGTGGGTGATTCGCAATAAGTGGGCGTCAGCGGGTCTCGCGGAACTCGACGTGCTGGCGGACGGCGCGGTCGTACTTGCGCAGGACGAGGCGGTCCGGGTCGTTGCGGCGGCTCTTCTCGGTGACGTAGCTCGTCCCGGTCCCGGCGCTCGAGCGCAGGGTGATCGTCGGGCGGGCGGTGGCGGAGGTCTTCGCCATGGGTGGCCTCACTCCTTCGAGAGCGGTGCGGTGGTCGCGACCGGTGGGGGTCCGGCCGCACCCCATTCAATGAGAACCGTTCTCAAGATATTCCGCCGGCGCCGCGCGCCCGCAGCCCCCCGGACACGCGCACGGGGCGCCGACCGTGGTGGTCGGCGCCCCGTGGCGCAGTGTGCTGCTGCGTCAGCCGTTGACGGCGCGCTTGAGCTGCGCGGCGGCCTTGAAGCCGACCGACGTCGACGCGGCGATCTGGATCTCCTCGCCGGTCTGCGGGTTGCGGCCGGTGCGCGCGGCGCGCTCGCGGGTCTCGAAGCTGCCGAACCCGGCGAGCTTGACGTCCTCCCCCTTGGCGAGGTGCTCACCGACGACGTCGAGCGCCGCGTTGATGATCTCCTCCGCGGCGGACGCGGAGACGTCCGTGCGCTGGGCGACGGCCTGGGCGATGTCCTTCTTGGTCGACATGGGACCTTTCCTGGTTGTCTAGTGGTGCTGAAATCCCGACGCTACCGCCGGATCCTGTCCAGCGGCGTCAACGGTCAGTCTGCCGGGTCGGTTCCCCCGATCGGCCACCGGTCCCCCCACCCGGCGTGGCGCGCGGCCCGGTACCGCGGGCCTTGACGCTTGCTGACGACCTCGGCGGCGGCGTTCCCGTCGGCCCGGCAGACCTCGAGCCGGACCATCCCCTTGCGGGTCACCGGATGCCGCAGCACGCGCCCCTCGGGCAGCGCGGCGGGCTCCCGCCGGGCGACGACGTACGACACCTTCTCGTCCTCGTGACCGAGGGATGCCCCCTTGAGCCGGCGGTGCAGCGCGGTGCGGTCGAGCCGCACCCCGACGTGGCACCAGTCGCCGGCGGCGGCGAGCGGGCAGGCGTCCTCGTGCGGGCACGGGGCCACGAGGTGCCACCCGGCGGCCAGCAGCTGCTCGCGGGCGGCGTGCACCGCGGCGAAGCCCCGCGGCGTCCCGGGCTCGACCACCACCACGACGCCCGCGGCCGCCATCGCGGCGTCCACCACCCGCCCGCCCAGGTCGTCCGGAAGCTCGCCGAGGACGTAGCTGACGGTCGCCAGGTCAGCCTGCGGCAGAGGCGCATTCGCGGCCAGGTCGCGCCGCGTCCACCGCGCCCCGGCTAGCACGGACGGCCCGTTCCGGGCGATCCGCGCCCCCAGCGCCAGGGCATCCGCCGACCCGTCGAGCACCTCGACGGACCCCAGCCCCGGAAAGGCCTCGGCCACCGCCCACGCCGCCGCACCGGTTCCCCCGCCGACGTCGACGAGCGACCGGGGCGCGAGCCCCGGCACCACCTCGGCCGCGTACCGCAGCACCCGCGACACGGCCGCGTGCGTGGCCGGCATCCGGTAGGCCGCGTAGGCCGCCGCGGAGACCGGGTCGCGCAGCACCTGCGCCGACGGCGGCGCTCCGGACCGGTACACCTCGATGAGCCGCGCGGTGGCCCGCCGCAGCGCCTCGGCGTCCTCGCCGTCGAGCACGGCCTCGAGGGCGCGGGTCAGCGTCAGGGGCATGCCCGCATCCTCCTACGCTGGGGTCAGGCGCCGCGCACTCGCTCCGGGCGCGCGGTCGCTCCAGGAGGTCGGATGGCCGGACGCGTCCTCGTCGTCGACGACGAGCAGGAGATCCGCACGGTGCTGCGCGCCTACCTCGAGGCCGAGGGGCACCTCGTCACCGAGGCCGCGACCGGGGCCGAGGCCCTGCGCCGCGCGCTCGCCACCGACGGCAGCGCCCCCGACCTCGTCCTCCTCGACATCGGCCTGCCCGACCTCGACGGGCTCGACGTGCTGCGCACCCTGCGCCGCGACTCCGACGTCTACGTCATCCTCGTCACCGCGCGGGCCGAGGAGGCCGACACCCTCGTCGGCCTCGCCACCGGCGCCGACGACTACGTCACCAAGCCGTTCAGCCCCCGCGAGGTCGTCGCGCGGGTGCGCACCGTCCTGCGCCGCACCCGCGACGCAGCAGCGCCGGGCGCGGGCCAGCCGGACGACGGGGTGCTGCGCTTCGACGGCCTCGAGATCGACCCGGCACGTCGCGAGCTGCGGGTCGGTGGGCGCGAGGTGCGGCTCTCCGCGCTCGAGTTCGACCTCCTGCACGCGCTCGCCGCCTCTCCCGGACGAGTGTTCAGTCGGGCCCAGCTGCTCGAGGAGGTCTGGGGCTACGACTTCTACGGGGACGCCCGGGTCGTCGACGTCCACGTCCGCAGCATGCGCCGCGCCCTCGGCGACGACGCCACCGACCCGCGGCTCATCGGGACGGTCCGCGGCGTCGGGTACAAGTTCCTGCCACGCCCCCAGGGGGAGCCGTGAACCGCGTCGCCGTCCGCCTCGTCCTCAGCCACCTCGTCGTCGCGCTGCTCGGCGGCCTCGCGACGGTCGTCGTCGTCCGCGCGCTGACGCCGGTCATCTTCGACCGCTCGACCGGGATGGGCCAGATGATGGGCCGCGGTCCGGGCTTCGGCACCAAGCAGGAGGTGGGCACCCAGGTCGTCGCCGGGCGCACCGAGGCGATCGGCATCGGCCTGCGCGTCGGGGTGGTCGCGGCCGCCGGCTTCGGGGTGCTCGCCGCGGCCCGCCTCGTCCGCCCGTTGCAGCGGGTCGGTGAGACGACCCGGCTCATCGCCGCGGGCCGCTACGACGTGCGGGTCGAGCCGCCGCACGAGACCGAGCTCGCCGCGCTCGCCGACGACGTCAACACCCTCGGCCGCGCGCTCGCCGAGACCGAGGCCCGCCGCACCCGGCTGCTCGGCGAGGTCGCGCACGAGATGCGCACGCCGCTCACCGTGGTCGACGGCTACGTCGAGGGGATGATCGACGGCGTCCTGCCGACCGGTCCGGAGGAGCTGGGCAAGGTCTCGGACGAGGTGCGCCGGCTGCGGCGGCTCGCCGACGACCTCTCGGCGCTCTCCCGGGCCGAGGAGGGTCGGCTCGCGCTCCAGCCGCGACGGGCCGACCTCGCGGCCGTCGTGACCGCCGCCGCCGAGCGGCTGCGCCCGCAGGCCGAGGACTCCGGGCTCGAGCTCGTGGTGACCGCCACCGGGCCGGTCGAGGCGGTCGTCGACCCCGACCGCGTCGCCCAGGTCGTCACCAACCTCGTCGGCAACGCGGTGCGGGCCACGCCACCGGGGGGCCGGGTCGAGGTGCGGGTGGCGCCAGAGGCCGGCGCGGCCGTCGTCACGGTGGCCGACACCGGCGAGGGCCTGGCCGCCGACGACCTCGAGCGCGTCTTCGAGCGCTTCTACCGGGTGGCCGGCCGGCGTCGCGAGGGTGCCGACACCGGGTCCGGCATCGGGCTCACCGTCGCGCGGGGCATCGCCCGCGCGCACGGTGGTGAGCTGACCGCCGCCTCGGACGGCCCGGGCCGCGGGGCCCGCTTCGTCCTCCGGCTGCCGACCGACCGGCCCGCCTCCTGACGGATACGCCCATGGGTATCGTGACCACACCGACAGCGAGGAGGATCCCGTGACCGAGCGCCCTGCCGAGCAGCCCACCGACGCCGTGGCCGAGGAGGTCGTCGTCTGCCTCCCCGTCGCGCCCGGCCGCCGGCTCGGTCCCGCCTGGGGGCGGGCGCACACCGTGGCGCTGGCGACCGTCCGGAACGGCGAGGTCACCGGCTGGACCGAGGAGGAGGTCCGCTGGGACGTCGCCCACGACGAGGGCGGGTCGGGGGCCCACCACGCGCGGGTCGTGCGCTACCTGCGCACCCACGGCGTCCGCGCCGTCGCGGCCGGCCACATGGGTGCCGGGATGGAGCACACGCTCGGGAAGCTCGGGGTCGCGGTGCTCCTCGGGGCCCCGGACGACGCGGAGGCGGCTGCCGTGGCAGCCGCCTCGCGCGCCTCCTGACCCGTCAGTCGTCGAGCAGCGGGCAGTCCGCCGGGCCGGGCCCGTTGCCCCAGCGGCCCATCATCCCGCCGCGGCCCTGACCGGGCGTGCCGTCGGTGGACCAGCGGCCGCCCATCATCCCGCCGCCGGTGACGGTCTCGCCGTTCGCCGCGGCCGTGAACGCCCGCAGGTGCATCTGCGACGCGCGCAGCAGGGTGGTCAGGACGGCGTCGACGTCGCTCGGGAGGTCTCCGGCGATGGTCTTCTCGAGGTCGGCGATGTCGCGCTGCTCGAGCGCGACGCCCACGTCGTAGGCGTCGTCGAGCGAGCGCTGCGCCTGGGTCCACCACGCGTCGTGGAGCTTCTGCACCGTCGGGTCCGCGTAGCTGCCGGCGGCCTTGCCGGCGCTCGGGTCGGCGATGCCGTAGCGCGCCAGGAGGGCGGTGACGGCCTCGAGGTGGCGCTGCTCGCTCGTCGTGATCCGGCTGAAGGGGAGGGCCCCGTCGTAGCGGTCGGCGATGGCGGCGTAGAGGTCGCGGGCCATCCGCTCCTCGTCGCTCGCAAAGCGCAGGGCGGCGGTGACGGCGGGCGTCGTGGTGGTGGCCGCGCTCGAGGCAGCGGCGGGAGCGGCTCCGGGCAGCTGGACGCCGAAGGCCTGGCCCGCGGCGAGCCCGCCGGCGAGGAGGGCGCCGGCCCCGAGCGTTGCGGCGGTGGTGCGGATCGTGCGGTTCATCGTGTGCTCCTCGTGTCGTGGTGGATGCCTACGACCAGAGAACGGCACGAGCGTGAAGGGCCCGGTGTGGCGCGTGTGAAGCCTCCGTGAAGGTGGGCTCAGCCCAGGAGGCCGACCTCCCCGGCCCTGTCGAACGAGTCGTCGACGACCACCACCCGGCGGCCCCTGGCGGCGAGGATGCTCCCCGCGACCATGGCCCGGTACCCCCCGGCGCAGTGCACCCACAGCTCGCCCTCGGGCGCCTCGTCGGCGCGGTCGAGGACCTCGTGGACGGGGATGTTCACGGCGTCCGGGATGTGCCCCGCCTCGTACTCGCGGGCCCGGCGGACGTCGACGACGGTGACGGGGCGGTGGTGG
The DNA here is from genome assembly GCF_035325325.1 of Phycicoccus sp. Lineage (NCBI taxonomy): Bacteria > Bacillati > Actinomycetota > Actinomycetes > Micrococcales > Intrasporangiaceae > Phycicoccus > Phycicoccus sp. Next base: position 52,142 of record NZ_DAOLAC010000019.1, read on the forward strand.
CGCACCTGTTCGAGGTCGGCGAAGGTGGCCACCGGGAACGAGCCGAGCTCACCGTCGGTCCAGTCCGCCGGCTGGCCCGTCGCACTGCCGGCGAGCTGGTCGATGCCGATCCGCACCAGCTCGCGCTGGGCCCGGGCCACCTGCTCGGCGGTCTCGCCGAGCAGGGTGAGGTCCGCGCCCCAGGGCTTGAGCCACCCGACATAGGTCGAGAACTGGCCCTCGACGCCGATGTTGAACGTGCCGGGGACGTGGCCGGCGGCGAAGGCCGTCCCCGTCCGCAGGTCGACCACCCACTCTCCGCGCTCGATGCGCGTGCGCAGCGCCCGGGTGTCGACCGGCTCGGGAGCAGCGAGGTCGGGCGCGTCCGGCCCGGCGAGGTTCGCCGGACCCATGTGCGCGTAGTAGGCGGGGTGGACGTCGAGGCCGTCGAGAAGGTCGCGGACCCACTCCTCCTCCCCCTGGGTGAGGACGGGGTTCTCGCGCTTCTCGCGGCCGATCGTCGACGCGGTCGCGTCGGACTGGGTCGCCGAGCAGAAGCTGCCGAAGCCGTGCGTGGGGAAGACCGCTGCGTCGTCGGCCACCGCGCCGGCCACCCGGTGGGCCGAGGCGTACTGCGCGCGAGCCAGCGCATCGGTGTGCTCGGGGCCGAGGAGGTCCGGACGCCCGGTCGAGCCGAAGAGGAGCGAGCCACCGGTGAAGACGCCGAGGTCCTCGCCGTGGGAGGAGAGCGCGTAGGACAGGTGGGTGAAGGTGTGCCCCGGGGTGGCGATGGCGGTGAGGGTCATCGACGGCGACACCTCGATGACGTCGCCGCTGCGGGTCGGGACGCGGTCGTAGGCCACCGGGTCCTCGGCGTTGACGTGGTAGGCGGCGCCCACCTCCTCGGCGAGGGCGAGTCCGCCGGTGACGTAGTCGTTGTGGATGTGCGTCTCGAGGACGTGGGTGATGCGCACGCCGGCGTCCTCGGCCAGCTGCAGGACCCGGTCGTAGTCGCGCTGCGGGTCGACGACGAGGGCGGTCTCCCCGTCGTGCGCGAGATAGCTGCGGTCGCCGAGCGAGGGGGTGTCAAGGGGGATGATCTCGACCATCGTGGGTGTTCTCCTCCTGATCGGGTGGTGTCCGGAATATACCCAGAGGGGTATCCTGTTCCCATCCGTAAGCACAGAGAATCTCCCGAGCATTCCAAGGAGCTGACATGGCCACCGTGGACCTCACGGCCGAGACCTTCGAGAAGACCATCACCGAGAGCGACATCGTCCTCGTCGACTGGTGGGCCTCCTGGTGCGGTCCGTGCCGCCAGTTCGCGCCCACCTACGAGAAGTCGAGCGAGACCCACGCCGACGTCACCTTCGGCAAGGTCGACACCGAGGCCGAGCAGGCGCTCGCCGGCGCCGCGCAGATCACCTCGATCCCGACGCTCATGGGCTTCCGCGACGGCATCCTCGTCTTCCGCCAGGCCGGCGCCCTCCCGCCCGCCGCGCTCGAGCAGGTCGTCGAGGGCATCAAGGGCCTCGACATGGACGAGGTCCGCGCCCAGGTCGCGGCGCAGACCGCGGGCTGAGGCCCGGGCGGTGGTGGTGCGCGATTGACGGAGGGCATACCCCCTGGGGTATAGTTACCGCATGACGCGCACCACCGACATCCGCACCCTCGCCGCCCGCCACCGCGACGGCGCCTTCGTCCTCGACGTCCGGGAGCCCGGCGAGTACGTCCAGGGCCACGTGCCCGGGGCCGTGCTCGCGCCGCTCTCCCGGGTCACCACCGTCCTCGGGTCCATCCCGAAGGACCGTCCCGTCCACGTGATCTGCGCGACCGGCAACCGCAGCCGCGCCGTCACCGACCTCCTGAACGGTCTCGGCTACGACGCCGTGAGCGTCGACGGAGGCACGTCCGCCTGGATCGCCGCCGGCCACCCGGTCGTCACCGGCACCGTCGCAGCCTGACCCGAAGGAGTTCCGATGCCTGCTTCGACCGGCCCCGTGGCGGGTACCGCCCCGGGTACCATCGAGTCCTTGTCCACGATCGCCCGAGGAGCCAGCATGGAGCTCGACCCCACCGAGATGCAGGCCGTCGTCAAGCGGCTCAAGCGCGCCCAGGGCCAGATCGGCGGCATCCTCAAGATGATCGAGGACGGGCGCGACTGCCAGGACATCGTCACGCAGCTCGCGGCCGTCTCCAAGGCCCTCGACCGCGCCGGCTTCGCCGTCATCGCGCTCGGCCTGCGGCAGTGCATCACCGACCCGCAGCAGGGCTCGATGGACGTCGAGTCGATGGAGAAGCTCTTCCTCTCCCTCGCCTGATGGACTCCGCCGCCTGGGACGCCCGGTACGCCGGTGCCGACCTCGTGTGGTCGGTGGGTCCGAACGCGTTCGTCGCCGAGGTGGTCGGGCCGATGACGCCCGGCCGTGCCCTCGACATCGCCGCCGGTGAGGGGCGCAACGCGCTCTGGCTCGCCGAGCAGGGATGGGACGCCACGTCGGCCGACTTCTCGCCGGTCGCCGTCGAGCGCGCGCAGGACATCGCGGCCGAGCGGCTCGATGGGGGTGTCGGCGCCGGACCGTTCCGGGCCGTCGTCGCCGATGCCCTGGCCCCGGCTCCCGCGCCGACCACTGGCGGCGGGTACGACCTCGTCCTCTTCGCCTACCTCCAGCTGCCCGACGCCGACTGGCGGGTCGCGCTGCGCCACGGGGTGGCCGCCGCGCGGCCGGGTGGCTCGGTGCTCGTCGTCTGCCACGCCGAGCGCAACCTCGCCGAGGGCGTCGGCGGGCCGCAGGACGCCGCCGTGCTCCACGATCCCGAGGCCGTCGTCGCGGCGGTCGCCGACCTGCCGGTCGAGGTCGTCTCGGCCGAGCTGCGCGAGCGGCCGGTCGACGGCGCCGACCGCCCGGCCCTCGACTCCGTGGTGCTCTTCCGGCGACTGGAGTCCTAGATACCCCATGGGGTATGCTGGTCGGCGACCCACCACCCCTTCCCCGTAGGAGTAGACACCCATGTGCCGAGCCGTGAGCTGCCGCAAGTGCGGCAAGACGACCTGGGCCGGCTGCGGCCAGCACGTCGACCAGGTGATGCGGGGCGTGCGCTCCGCCGACCGCTGCCAGGGCCACGAGAACGAGCCCAGCACCGGCTTCCTCTCGAAGCTCTTCGGCCGCTGACGTCCCGCTGACCGCCGCGCCACCCCGCCGGGTGGCGCGGCGTCGTCGTGTCCGGGGGTGGGTGATCAGCCGCGGAGCGAGGCGATGCCGTCGAGGAGCAGCTCGAGGCCGACGTCGAACTCCTCGGCGAAGTCGTACCCGGCGTCGACGACCTCGGTGACGACGGCCGCGAGGTGCGGGTAGGGGTTGGTCGATCCCTCGGGCTCGCGCAGGGTGTCGACGACCGGGGTGGGGTCGCTCGGGAAGGCGACCTCCTGGAGGACGAAGCCGTAGACGTAGGCGTCGAGGAAGGCGAGGACCTGGGCCGCCGCGCGGACGCCGAAGCCGCCGGCGCGCAGGTAGCCGATCACGTGGTCCTGGTGGGCGAGCGTCACCGGGCCCGGCGCGGTGCGCGACTCGACGAGCCCGATGGCCCACGGGTGCCGGCGCAGGACGTGGCGCTCCGACACCGAGCGTGTGCGCAGCCCGTCGCGCCAGTCCTCGCCCTCGGGGAGCGCGATCTCGCGGAAGACTTCGTCCACGAGGGCGTCGAGCAGGGCCTCCTTGTTCGCGACGTGGTGGTAAACGGCCATCCCCTCGACGCCGAGCCGCTTGCCGAGGGCCCGCATCGAGAGCCCGGCGAGGCCGTCGGCGTCGGCGAGGGCCATCGCCTCCTCGAGGATGCGCTCGACGGTGAGGGAGCCCCGCCCTGCGGGTTGTCCCTGGTCCATCCCTGACTCCTCGTGCCGACGCGTGCGTTTCTTTACGCCGTAAAGTAGCGTGTCCGACGTCGTCGAACCCGCATCGGAGGACCTCCCGTGACCGCGTCTCTCTCGTCTTCTGCCCCGAGCGCTGCTGCGCCGAGGCGTCGTCGCCTCCTGCCGTCGGCGGTCCTCCTGACCGCGGCGGTCTTCCTCGTCCCGGCTGGCTATGCGGCCCTGCGCGGGTTCCGCGGGGAGGGGTCGCTCGTGGCGGCGACCAAGTCGGCGTTCGTGCGGGCCGACCTGCCCGGCTCGGTCGCCGACTCGGCGGCGCTGGCCGAGCTGACCACGGTGTGGCGGGAGTTCCACGTCGTCAAGGCGGTGCTCGCCGGCCTGCTCGTCGTCGTCCTCGTGGGTCTCGTGGCGTCGGTGCGCCGGCGTGCGGAGGCCTCCGGTCGCGGCGGTCGTCGGTGGCTGCTGCGGTCGGCGTACGCCGGGGCGGTCGTCTGGCTGCTCGCGGCGGTGACGCTGCTGCTCGCCAACCTCCAGGGAGCGGCCGCGCCCTTCGCGTCCGTGGCGTCGTTCCTGCCGGCCGGCGGGTCCGGCGAGGTCGGCGGTGTGCTGGGCGAGCTGCGGGGTGCCGTCGAGGCCGGTTCGCCGGCGTCGGTCGGCGGCGTCGCCGGGGCGCTGCTCGGCGACTTCACCTGGTACCACGCGGTGTTCGCGGTGCTCGCGGCCGTCACCGGGGTGGCGCTCACCGTCCTGGCCCTTGGTGCGGTGTGGCGCCGGTGGCGGGTCCGCGGGTCGGGTCCGTCGCCGCAGCCGACGTGGCTCCTGCGGGCCGGCCTGTTCGGCGCGGCCGGCGCGGCCTTCCTCCTGCTGGCGGCCGCCAACGCCAGCACCTGGCTCCACCCGGTCCCCGCCCTCGTGGCCTCGCTCGGCGGCTGACCCCGCTCGCCCCCTCGTGGCGGTCCTCGGTGACCGGCCGCCATCCGACCCTGCGCTCGTCCGGGCGCTGCCCCCCACCCCTCGAAGGAGCCCGACCATGTCGTCCACCCAGAGCACCCTCCCCGCGGCGGAACCAACCGCCCCCTCCGGCCGGCCCGCCGGGGCCCGTCTCGTCGGCGCCAGCGCGATCGCCGTTGCGGTCGGCGTGGTGGCGGAGAACGTGGTGCTCGCGGCAGCGGGAGCACCGGGCTACGACACCCCGATCGACGAGGTCGCGAGGTACTTCGCGGCCCAGCGTGGCCCGGTCGCCGTCGCGGCCGGGATCGTCGCCGTGTACCTGCCGCTGCTGCTCGTGCTCGTGACCGGCCTGCACGGCATCGTCGAGCGGCGCGGCGGAGCCGGCGCCCTGTGGTCGCGGCTCGCCGTGGCGGCCGGAGCGGCGGCGTCGGCGGTCTTCGTGCTCGTCAACGTCCTGCAGGTCGGGCTCGCGGTCTCTGCCGACGGCCTCACCGAGGCGTCGCGCGCGTTCGAGCTCGTCTGGCACGTCCACGCGGCGGCCTTCGCGTTCGTCCTGCCGATGCTCGGCGTCACCGCGGTCGGCCTGGCTCTCGCGACGCACGCGAGCGGGCTGACCCGACCGTGGCAGCGCGTCCTCGGGCTCACCGGTGGCGGCCTGATGCTCGTCGTGGGCGTCGGCAACCTCGCGGTCGCCGACGGTTCCCCGCTGATCTTCGTCGGCCTCCTCGGCTTGGTCCTTTGGCTCATCTGGCTCATCGCGACCGGCCTCCGCCTCCTTCGGTCAGGACCGAGCTCGATGCGCGTAGCTGCGGCATCCCGCGTCGGCTGAATCTGGACTCCTACTCCTCGGTCTTCTGGCTGTCTCCCAGGATTTCCTGGTCACGAGAGCGTCGCGGTCGCGGCACCGACCGCTGCAGACCCTTGATCGCGGTGATGGCCTGCCGTTCGTCAGCAATCCCGTCGCCGTCGAGATCGACGCTCCGGAAGGGGCGAGTCAGTCGACCGGCGGCGGACGCCGCGTTCTTGAGGCCTGTGACGGCCTGCGGTTCATCGGGAACCCCGTCCCCGTCCCGGTCGACGTGGCGGAACGGCTTCGTGACGGCCCCGGCTGCGCTCGCTGCTCCTGAGCCCACGGCGGCCGCACCCGTCCCGATACGGCTGCCGGCCGACTTCGCCGCTTCTTCCAGAGCGAGAAAGGCGCGGTTACGGTCCTTCTCCTCCGGATCTGTCGCTGCATCGACGTGCAGTGCCCGAGGGAATGTGTCGGGGGGTTCTGAGAAGGCTTCGCGAGCGGACTCCACGACCTGACGACCGAACACGAAGCGAGTCACGCCGCCGACGGCGGCGCCCATCCCGTACTCGACAACGCTGCGTTGACCGTCGTTCATCGAGGTACGGAGGTCGTCCAAGGCGCCCAATTCCATGCCCCGCACGAGCTCCTGTGCTCGTCCGCCGGGAAGAGACCTGGCAAGGGTGTCGGCCCAGTGCCCCCAGTCGTCTCGCCCTTGGGCGATGGCCTGGCCGACGGACCCGAGGGGCCCCTCGTCGGTTCCGGCCACCGTGGCGGCCACCTCGGCAATTCGATCCTGGCTCAGCTGACCGTTCGCGAGGCCGTACACCAAGGCTTGGCTCTGTTGGTCATCGAGCTCCAGACCGTGGACCTCTGCGACGGCGAGACCGAACAGCCCTGTGATCTCGAACTGGATCTTGGCGTCACCAGCGGGAAGGAGGCTGGCGCTCCTCTTCGCGCCCTGCTTTGCCGCGCTCAGCGCAGCCTTCTTGCTCGCGGCCTTGAGCGACTCTTTCATCGCCTTCTTGGCAGCCACCTTCGTTGCGGTCTTCGCGGCTGCCTTGCCACTGGTCTTGACGGCTCCGCCGCCAGGGATCAGGTCGATCCCCACAGTGACAGCGATCGATCCCACGGTCACCGCGGCTCCTGCAGCACTGATCGCAGTCACATAGTGCCGTTCGAGGGTCTCGATCAGCTCACTCGGCGTGGCCTCAGGGTGGCGCCGTCTCAGCCACAGGACGTACCGCCGAGCAACGCCTCGCCGACCATCGACCGCCTCGGCGATCTCCGCCGCAGCTTCGTCGCCGGCGAGATCACTCGCCAGCGTCACGTCGTCCACGTCGTGCTCGGGTACCGCTTCTTTCCCAACCCCGCCGTCAGTCATCCAGTGCTCCCCTTCTGGTCAGCGTCACCCTAGGTGCTCAGCGCGTGCGCCAACGGAGAATGGGCCAGCCAGAGTGCACCGGTCAGCCGACGACGACTTGCACCGCGTCGAATGCCACCTAAAGGAGCAGCACCAACGCCGGATGGTCCTGCCACGCGGTGCCTACGGCATCCCTCTACGGCAAGGTCCGCACGTCGGCAACGTCATGTAGGTACGGTGCAGGACACCACATCCGTCACACCGGGGAGCGACGAAGAATGGTCGAGCAGGCCTGGCACGAAGCACGTCTGATTCCAACGTCCGGCATCAATGGCGCTGAAGAGCAGGAGAGGCGAGCCACGTCAGCTCTGCTGGCGGTGCTCAGCGCGGTCAAGGAGTTCAACCGCGCACTGCTCAAGCCGCTCGGTGCGCCGGCTGGTGCTGTCGAGTGCTACATCGAGGTGCCGTTCATTCTGTGGGACAAGAAGGTCTACCCCGACGGCTTGATCCGCGTCTCTCGAGGCTCCAAGTCGTGGACGGCGCTGGTGGAGGTCAAGACCGGCAGCAACGACCTGGTGGCGGAGCAGCTCGAGAACTACCTCGACGTGGCACGTGACCAAGCCTTCGACGCGCTCCTGACGATCAGCAACGAGATCCCCGCCGTCGCGGGCCAGCACCCCACCAAGGTCGACAAGCGGAAGCTGCGCAAGGTCGAGATGCACCACCTGTCGTGGTCACAGGTCCTGGCCGAGGCGGTCATGCAGAAGGAGTTCCGCGGGGTGGCGGACCCTGATCAGGCGTGGATCCTCGGTGAGCTCATTCGCTACCTCGAGCACACTCGCAGCGGCGCTCTGGAGTTCGACGACATGGGCGAGTCCTGGACCGCCGTGCGGGACGCGGTCGCGGCCGGGACGCTCAGGGCCACGGACAAGGGCATCGCTACGGTCGTCTCCCGGTTTGATGCTCTCCTGCGCTTCGCCAGCCTCAGCCTCGGGCGCCGGCTGGGCACCGAGGTCGTGCCGGTCCTGTCCCGTAAGGAACTGGCCGACCCGACCCTGCGTGCGAGCGCGCTGACGCAGCAGCTCGCTTCCTCGTCCCAGCTCTCCGGCGTGATCCGCATCCCGGACACGGCAGGTCACCTGGTCATCACGGCGGACCTGCGCGCCGGGCAGGTCACCTGCCACGTGGACATCGACGCGCCGAGGGAAGGTCGCCCCACGACTCGGGTCAACTGGCTCACTCGCCAGCTGAAGAACGCGAGCGACTCCACGCGCATCGAGTGCATGACTGCCCACTCCAGGGGGTCATCGAGCGCCGAGCTCCTGAAGGTGGTCCGAGAGAACCCGGCCGTTCTCGTCACCGACCCCGCGCGGGAAATCCGCTCCTTCCGCGTTGCCCTCACCAGCCCCTTGGGAGCGAAGCGTGGACGTGGGCGCGGTGCCTTCATCGACTCCGTCCTCACCGCAGTCGACACGTTCTATGCCAGCGTCCTGGGGGACCTCAAGACGTGGGCTGCCGCGCCGCCCAAGCTGCGTCCCGAGTCTCCGAGCAATACCGAAGAACGAGAGCCCGTCCGTCCTTCCAGCCTCTCGTCGACCGACTACTCGTCACAGGACGGTCCCGCCGAGAATGAGTCGGCGGCCGAGAGCTCCCCCATCACCGATCCGGTATGACGAGCGGAACGCCTCGCATCGCCATCCCGTAACTGCCAGGAATGTCCGGTGTTGCCTCGTTCGCGGCGATAGGGGGCAAGTCGCTGGTCTGTCGGCGGGTGCGTCTCGCGGGCGCTGGCACTCAAGCGGCGTTCCAACTATTGTTGACTCATCCCAAAAATAGTTGGATCATCGTCGCGTGGACCTCTCATTCCCCCTCGCGACCGTCGCACCCACGCTCGATGCCGGGGTGTTGCACGTGTTGGCGGCCACGACCGCTGAGTGCACCGCGGCCGAGATCCACCGTCGGCTCGGCCACGGCAGCGACGAGGGGGTTCGGAAGGTGTTGGCGCGGCTGGTCAGGCAGGGGGTCGTGCTCGTCGCGACCCCCGCCCGCTACCCCCTGTATCGCCTGAACCGGGACCACGTGGCCGTGCCCCACATCGAGGCGCTGACCAGGGTCAGGGACGAGATCGTCGAGAGGATCCGCCAGGAGGTGGCCGGCTGGCGGGTCGAGCCGCTTCACGCCGGCCTGTTCGGGTCCTTCGCTCGGGGCGCCGCCAACGCCGACAGCGACATCGACGTGCTGCTGGTCCGGCCCGAGCCGTCGGCCGAGTTCGACGAGGATGTGTGGTTGAGCCAGCTCGACGGCCTCGACCGGGGCATCCGAGCCTGGACCGGCAACGCCGCCCAGATCGTCGACCTCACCCCCGCCACACTGCGGCAGATGGCCCACGAGGATGACCCTCTGGTCGAGTCATGGCGCGTCGAGGACATCCCCGTCTGCGGCGAACGCCTCGTCCAGCTGCTACGGGAGCTGCGATGACCCCCCGCCGCTCCGGTCGTGTGGTGGCGTGCACGCCGGCCGAGTGCCGCGCCCGCCGCGACCAGGCCCGCGCGTTCCTCGAGGTCGCCGAACTCGTCCTCACCGAAGATCGCCGCGAGGCACACGTCGCGGCCGCCCTGGCCGTGCTGGCCGGCATCGCCGCAGCCGATGCCATCTGCGGGCTCAGCCTCGGCAAGTGGAGCCGGGGCCAGGACCACCATCAGGCGGTTGAGCTCCTCGGCGACGTTGCACTACGGGACCCCACCCTGCCCAGCAAGCTCCGGCGCCTGCTCGCCGACAAGGACGCCGCGCACTACTCACCGGCCCTCATCACGGTCGAGAAGGCCAAGACCATGGTCCGTCAGGCTGCCGCCCTGCTGGCCGAGGCAGACGCGCGCTGAACCCCCTTCCGACCCGAACATCGATCGAGAGGTCGCGAGACCGGTCGACTCGCGGCGGTTAGACGCAGGTCCGGGTGTCCGCCTCGTGCCGAAGATCGGCGGGTGCCTAGTCCGACTTCCGACCCCAAAGGCGGCGCTTTGGACTTGGTGTGCCAGCGTCCGGCCACGGGCTGAGCGCTTCCGCACGTTGGCCCAGCGCGGCATCCGCGTCCTGCGAGCCCTCCAGTTCGTAGAAGCGCTCATCGAGCATCCCCAGCATGTCGTCGGCCTCGGCGGCATCGTCGAGCACCTCCGCCCGTTCATCGGCAGTCGAAGGGTTCGCAGTACCGAAGATGTCCAAGGCCTCAACCAGACCCTGTCGCCAGGGCTCACCCAGAGCGCCCTCGACGATCGCAAGTGCATCGGGCGCCGTGTCTGCGCCCCAGAAGCGCAGGTAAGTGTCGAACCCTCCCGAGTTCACCTCTTGGCGAAGGTCGCACACGGCGAGCAGTTGCCGCTGTTCGTCACTGAGAGGGCGACGACTCTCGGGCGTCGCGTAGGCCCCATAAAGTTGCCAGATATCCACTTACGGAGGCTATCCGTCCCGGATCGCCTCTGCCCGCACATCCGCACGTGCCGCAATCCGGCCGGTCGACAGGCGGTGGAGTGCAGCACATCGACGTTGACGCTATGGGCATTGTGTGACTCCTGAAGATCGTCGGGGTGACGTCCTTGGCTGGCCCCATCTACGGGCCGTGTCCTCAGCTGTCCAACTGTCCACATCTTCGCTCGGCGCCTCCCGCATCCGGCGACGCGGTCGGGCGTAGCGGGCGACAGACAAGCGATCGATCGACGCCACCGCTCTTTTGCACGGCGCCAACTCTCTTGTCTCCACATCGAGTGGTGGAACCTGGCGAAGGAACCCGCACCCCTGCAAAGCTCGTGCGCTGTGAAGGCCAGTCGATGTCGGGCTTGATCGAGCCGTTGCCGACTGAGTTGCACCCCGGTCGATACTGCTGACATGAGCGAGCCCTGCGTCGCGCTCGTCCCGATCTTCCAGCCGCTCACCCGGGAGCAGCAGGAGGAGGTCGCGGCGTACGCGCGCCCCGTGTCGGTGGAGCGGGGTGCCACGCTGGTGCGGGCCGGGGAGCGGCAGGCGCGTCTCTTCGTCGTCCACGAGGGCCGGGTCAAGCTGTCGACGACGACGGCCGAGGGACGGGAGACGATCCTGCAGGTCCTCGGGCCGGGGCAGGTGGCGGGCGAGGTGTGGTTCCTCACCGGCGACCGGCCCGAGCAGGACTGCGTGGCGCTCGAGCCGTCCCGGGTGTGCGTCATCGACCACGACGCCCTGCGCGGGCTGATCAGGAAGTACCCCGACATCGGCGTGGCGATGATGCGCTCGCTGGCCGAGCGGCTGGCCGGCGCCGAGCGGATGCTGGCCGCCCGCACCCTGGCGGACGTGGGGGCGCGGGTGGCCGCGTACCTCCTGGACCTGCCCGCCTCCTGGGGGCCCGACGGGGCGGCGACGGTGACGCTGCCGCTGGCCAAGAAGGACGTCGCGACTTTCCTCGGCAGCTCGCCCGAGACCCTGAGCCGGCGCCTGGCCGCGCTCGAGGCGGACGGCCTCATCCGGGTCCGGGGGTCGCACGTCGACATCCTCGATACCGGCGCACTCGACCTCCGCGCCCGAGGGGCTTGACCGGCGTCAAGGCGCGCCGGTCCGTTCCGCGCGACGGTGGGTCCATCAGGACGAGCACCACCTGACCGCCGAGAGGAACACCGAGATGAACGTCATCCAGACCCTGCGCGACCTGCTGGTCCGCCCCGCCTCCGCGCACTGCGACACCGAGGACGGCCCCGCCGTCGTCGACGGCCGCCGGGCCCTCGAGGAGGGCAACGTCAACATTGCCCTCAAGTGGGTCCACCCCGACGGCGAGGCCGAGGTGCGGGAGGCGTACGACAAGGCCCGCCGCGTCCGGGCTGCCGGCGGTGAGGCAGCCGAGGTGGCCGACCGGTGGTTCCTCGAGACCCTGGTCCGCGTCCACCGGGCCGGCGAGGGGGCAGGGTTCGACGGGATCAAGCCGGCCTGGACGCCCATCCCACCCGAGGTGGCCGCCGCCGACCTGGCCATCGAGCGCCGCAGCATCGACCCGTTGCGTGGGCTGGTCGCCGACGAGCGGTGGGCGGAGCTGGAGCGCCGCTTCGACCGAGCGGTCTCCCTCCGCGACTTCGACCCCGACGACCTCGACGCGGCGCGACGGTACATGCAGGCGTACGTCTCGTTCTTCAAGTACGCCGAGGGCCACGACCACGGCCACGGCCACGACGAGCAGCACGCCCACCACGCCCACGCGCACTGAGACGTTGACGGGGAGCCCACCATGGCCTGGCTGACGCGCATCGACTCGATCTCGATGTCACCCACCCTGCGCGACGGCCGGCTGGTGCCGACCAGGAGGCTCCGGCGGACCACCCCGGTCCGCCGGGGCGACCTGGTCGTCGTCGCGTCCAGCGAGGTCGGGCGCCACGTGGTCAAGCGCGTCATCGGCCTGCCGGGGGAGCACCTCGCCCTGCGGCTGGGCCAGGTCCTCGTCGACGGCCGTCCGCTGGCCGAGCCGTACGCGACGCCCTCGGTGTTCACCGCGGAGTACGACGTGCCGGAAGGCCACTACTTCCTGCTCGGCGACAACCGCGACGCCAGCAGCGACAGCCGGTCCTGGCGGCGTCCGTTCGTGCCGCGACACGAACTCGTCGGTCATGTTGTGCCGGCCTGGGCGTGGGGTCGACGCACTTCCACCGTCCGCACGCCCGCTGCACCGGTGTCCCAGGTGACCTCGATGCCGCCCTCTCTCTTCCCGACGGTCGGCGGCCGAGCCAAGGTCGGTGGGTAGCGAGCCGTGGGGCACGTCGGGGGCCGTGCCCCACAGGGCTTCGCATAGCTCGGCACCCCACCACCGCCAGGACGACGCCGTCACGCGGTCGCGGCTCACGAGGAGCCCAAGCGTCGGGCTGTCGCCGACCGGTACGCCGAGGGCGGCGGGGCCACGCAGCCGGCCACGCGCTGATCTACGACCACGTCGGCGGACGCGTCTGCAGTGGCTCGAAGGAGACCGCCCGGTGCTGCGGCGGGCGAGCACTCGGGTCATCTTGGGCATCGCCACACTCGCCCATGGGACTGGTCCGACATCAGGACATGCGATGG
>NZ_DAOLAC010000020.1:0-2835 GCF_035325325.1 Phycicoccus sp.
GCCAGCGACTGCAGCTCACCCAGGGCGGCCGACCACTCCTCGACCGAGCCCCGCGCCTCGACGGGCGAGAGCGCCTGCTCGACCACCCGCCGCGCCGCGCGCGCGGCCGCGACGACGTCGCCCGGCCCGGTCGTCGTGGTGGTCATCTGAGCCCCCTTCCCAATGCCCTGACTCTACCGGCGGCCACCGACACCCCACCTGCTTCATCCACAGGTAACCAGCTGTCCCGCAACGCATCCTGTCCCGAGCCGGGGTCTGTGGAGAACTCGCCCGTGGCGTCGCCGCAGAGCTCGCCCGTCGTGTGGCTCCAGGACTCGCCCGCCACCACGGCGGGCGGGGCCTCGGCACCCGGACCGGTCGTCGCGGTGGTCGTTGCGGTCATCGGTGCCCCTTTCCCCGTTGCACCCAACCTCCCGGCGACCACCGACACCCCACCCCTGCCAACCACGGGTAAGTGGTTGTCCTCCAGATGATCTCGTGACGATTGCTCCCCCGTGGACGACCGGCGCCGCGCCTCGGCTCAGCGACCCCGGCCCGGTGAAATAGGCTGGGAGCGTGCCGACGACCCCCGCGTCACAGCCCGCCCCGCCCACCGCCGAGTTCGCCACGGCGCTGCGCCGGTTCGGTGGCTTCGTCGTCGACTGGGTGCTCAGCGCGCTCGTGACCTTCCTCGTGCTCCCGTTCGACCTCGCGGAGCCGGGCGTCCGCCCGCCGATGATCCTCGGCGTCCCGACGAGCACGTGGGCCGTCGGCGGCGTCTTCGTCGTCCTCACCACCGTCCTCGTGTCGCTCACCGGCTCCAGCGTCGGCCACCGGCTCATGGGCCTGCAGGTGTGGCAGGTGCGCCCCGGCCCCTTCCCGCTCCAGGTGCTCCTCCGCTCGGTGCTCGCCGCCCTCGTCCTCCCGGCCGCCGTCACCGTCGGTGGCCGCGGGCTGCACGACCTCGCCGCGGGCACCCGCATCGTCCGCCCCACCGTCCCGGCCACGCCGGGGGAGTGACGTACCGGACACCGGCGGGTCGGGCCGTCGCCGGCGCGGGAGACTGGGCGTGCCGGGAGCAATCCCGGTGGCGCACACGGTAGGCGACCCAGTGCAGCGTTGCCGTGTGGTGCGTCGAGGCCCCCGGTCGGCAGGGAGACCGGGGGCCGTCGGGCGACGTCCCCGCAGAGCGGGCGTGGGGCGGGGCCTCAGCGGCCGCGCATCGCCTTGCGGTCCATGCGGGCCTTGGTCGGGTCGACGCCCTTGGGGATCGGCGGCTTGAGGCCACCGAGCGAGGTGAGGCGCTTGTTGACGACGGAGACCTCCGCCTTGCTCAGCACGGGGCGCATCCGGGTCAGCTTGCCCGAGAGCTTCTTGACCGGCACCTGACCCTCGTCGTCACCGACCGTCCACAGGTGCACGGGCACGCCGGGCGCGACGCGGGCGACCTTCTTCTCCTCCTGCTTGAGGAGCTTGGCGACCCGGCCGGCGGGGCCCTCGCCGATGAGGACGATCCCCGGACGGCCGAGCGCGCGGAAGACCATCGCGGCGCCGGCCATGTCCTGGGGGCGGGTGCCGCGGGCACCGTCCAGTGCGACCGGTTCCTGCGACGCGAACCAGCCGCGCCGGCCCATGCCGGTCAGGGCCGCGCCGGCCGCGCCGACCTGTCCGTCGAGGGCCTTGTACATCGCCGTGTTGCCGCGCCGGTTCATGACGATGACCGCGGCGAGCAGGGCCGTGGGGATCGCGACGAGCACGGCGTAGATGAGCCAGCCGCCGCCGAAGTACGCGCCGATGCCGATGACGACGGCCGCGGCGAGGAGGGCGGCACCGAGCATCCACCACCCGAGCTTCGGGTCGAGCGACTTGATCGCGCGGTAGGCCTGCCGGATCTCGGCGATGCGGCCCTGCTTCTTCTCGGGTGCGTCGGACACGGGGAGGTGCTCCTGGTCGGGGACGTGCGCCGGCCCGCGTGCGTGCGGGGGCGACCCTCAGGATACGGGGCGGGAGGCCCGGGCCACCAACGCCGCCGCCTCCTGGCGGGCCGGGTCGGACGCAGCCTCGGCGAGGTGGGCCAGGTGCTCGGGCACCGGGCGGCCCCAGCGCTTCATCGCGGTCGCCCAGAGGCGTCCGGCGCGGTAGGAGGAGCGGACCAGCGGCCCGGCCATGACGCCCTTGAACCCGACGTCGGTCGCGACGTCGGACCAGTGCACGAACTCCTCGGGCTTGACCCACCGGTCGATCGGGTGGTGCATCGGGGAGGGGCGCAGGTACTGGGTGATGGTGAGGATGTCGCAGCCGGCGTCGTGGAGGTCGCGGATGGCCTCCTCGACCTCGTGGTCCTCCTCGCCCATCCCGAGGATGAGGTTGGACTTGGTGACCAGCCCGGCCTCGCGGGCCATGGTCAGCACGCGCAGCGACTTCTCGTAGGTGAAGGCCGGCCGGATCCGCTTGAAGATGCGCGGCACCGTCTCGAGGTTGTGCGCGAACACCTCGGGGCGGGCGTCGAAGACCTGGGAGACCAGCTCGGGGCGGGCGCCGAAGTCGGGCGGGAGGATCTCGACACCGGTGTTCGGGTTGAGCGCGTGGATCTGGCGGATCGTCTCGGCGTAGAGGCCGGCGGCGCCGTCCGGGCGGTCGTCGCGGGCGACACCGGTGACCGTGGCGTACCGCAGCCCCATCGTGCGGACCGACTCGGCGACCTTGCGCGGCTCCTCCGGGTCGAGCGGCTGCGGGCGACCGGTGGCGATGTCGCAGAAGTCGCAGCGGCGGGGGGGGGGGGGACCGCCCGCGGGGAAGGGGGGCCGGCGCCGCCTCCCGCAAACCCAGGCGGTCTCGGGGGCCGCCCCCCCGCAC
>NZ_DAOLAC010000020.1:2845-9551 GCF_035325325.1 Phycicoccus sp.
CCGCCGATGAGGAAGGTGGCCTCGCGGTCCTCCCAGCACTCGAAGATGTTCGGGCAGCCGGCCTCCTGGCAGACCGTGTGCAGGCCCTGGCCCTTGACCATCGAGTGGATCTGGGTGTACTCCGGCCCCATCTTCGCGGTGGTGCGGATCCACTCCGGCTTGCGCTCGATCGGGGTCTCGGCGTTGCGCGCCTCGACCCGCAGCAGACGGCGTCCCTCGGGTGCGACAGTCACGCGATCCAGCCTACGCTCCGGCCCGGACACCCCCGGACCCCGGACCCGCGGTGCTGCGGCGTCAGGCGCGCCCGAGGACGTCGGCGAGGTGCTTCTCGGCGTAGGGCAGCACGTCCTGGACGGTGACGGTGCGCCCCGACTCGCGGGTCAGCGACGAGACCCCGGCGTCGGTGATCCCGCACGGGATGATGGCGTCGGCCCAGCCGAGGTCGGCGTCGCAGTTGAGCGCGAACCCGTGCATGGTCACCCGCTTGCTGACCCGCACCCCGATGGCGCCGAGCTTGCGGTCCGGACCCCGGCCGTCGGCGAGGACCCACACCCCGCTGCGTCCCTCGACCCGCTCCGTCTCGACCCGGAAGTCGCGGCAGACCCGGATCATCACCTCCTCGAGCCGGCGCACGTGGGCGACGACGTCGATGGGGACCTCGGGCAGCCGGACGATCGGGTAGCCGACGAGCTGTCCCGGGCCGTGCCAGGTGATCTTGCCGCCACGGTCGACGTCGATGACCGGCGTGCCGTCGACCGGCCGCTCCTGGGGCTCGGTGCGCTTGCCGGCGGTGTAGACGGCCGCGTGCTCGAGGAGCAGCGTGGTGTCCTCGAGGGTGCCGTCGACGACCTGCGCGTGCACCTCGCGCTGGGTGGCCCAGGCCTGCTCGTAGTCGACGAGGTCGGGGGCGAAGCCGAGGTGGACGAAGCGCATGCGCCCACGGTACGCCGCACCCTGTCGAAGGTCCGCTG
Source organism: Phycicoccus sp. (assembly GCF_035325325.1). NCBI lineage: Bacteria > Bacillati > Actinomycetota > Actinomycetes > Micrococcales > Intrasporangiaceae > Phycicoccus > Phycicoccus sp. Next base: position 3,817 of record NZ_DAOLAC010000020.1, read on the forward strand.
ACGGTCCCGCCGCCCGTCCCTAGGCTGGGTCCATGAGCGCGGCCCCGCAGGACCCCGGACCTCAGCCCACCGACGAGCGCGGCGCGGCCCGCCGGCCACGCTGGGCGCTGCTCGGCGCGGTGGTCGTCATCCTGCTCTGGCTGGGTGTCGGCGCGTTCGGGGGACAGGCGCAGGGGAAGCTCTCCGGGGTGCAGTCGAACGACAACTCGACGTTCCTGCCCGCCAAGGCCGAGTCGACGCTCGTCACGGACGCCGTGGCGCGGTTCAGCGACAGCACCGAGCTGCCCTACCTCGTCGTCGTCGAGCGTCGCGACGGCGCCGCGCTCGACGCGCAGGACCTCGCCACGCTCTCCGCGTTCGCGACCAAGGTGCCCCAGCTCCCCCTCCCGGCGCTCGGCTCCGGGAAGACCCTCGGCGACTACCTCGTCGCGGGGACCCCGATCGTCCCGGTGCCGGCGCAGGACGGCAAGGCCGCCCTCCTCTCGGTGCCGCTCGACGGCACGTCCGGCACGGCGGCGAGCGGCGACACGACGGCCCTCGCCGAGGGGGCGACGGCCCTGCGCGACGAGATCCGGTCGACCTTCCCGGCGGCGGGCCTGCAGGCGTGGGTCGGCGGCCCCGGCGGCCTGATCGCCGACTTCGCCGAGGCGTTCGGCGGCATCGACGGCATCCTGCTCCTCGTCGCGCTCGTCGTCGTCCTCGTCATCCTCCTCGTCGTCTACCGCAGCCCGATCCTCCCGTTCGCGGTGCTCGTCAGCGCGGTGCTCGGGCTCTCCGCGGCGTCCCTGGTCGTCTACCAGCTCGCGACGCACGACGTCATCACCCTGTCCGGGCAGTCGCAGGGGATCCTCTTCATCCTCGTCGTCGGGGCGGCCACGGACTACGCGCTGCTCCTCGTCAGCCGCTTCAAGGAGGCGCTGCACGACGAGCCGAGCGCCTGGGTCGCGCTGAAGCGGGCCTGGCGCGGGGCCATCGAACCGGTGGGTGCGTCGGCGGCCACCGTCGTCCTCGGCCTGCTCTGCCTGCTCCTCGCCGAGCTGCGCAGCACCTCCGGGCTCGGCCCGGTCGGCGCCCTGGGCATCGCCGGGGCCTTCCTCGCCTCGGTCACGTTCCTGCCCGCCGTGCTGCTCCTCTTCGGGCGGCGGATCTTCTGGCCCTTCGCGCCGAAGCTCGACCACGAGCACGCCGAGGACGCCGTGGAGTCCCACCGGGGGGTGTGGGGGCGGGTCGCCCGGATGGTCGGAGCCCACCCGCGGCGCACCTGGGTCATCACCCTCGTCGGCCTGCTCGCGGCGGCCGCCTTCGTGCCGACCTTCAAGGCCAGCGGAGCGACGATCGAGGAGACCTTCCTCACCGAGGTCGACTCCATCACCGCGCAGCAGGTCCTGGGGAAGCACTTCCCGGGCGGCGCCGCCCAGCCGCTGCAGGTCGTCGTGCCCGAGCCGCAGGCGCAGGAGGCCCTCGCCCTCGTCGAGAAGGACCCCGGCATCGAGTCGGCGTACCTCGGCCTCACCCCGCCCCGGCCCGGCCAGGAGGCGCAGCCACCCACGGTGGTCGACGGCCAGGTCGTCCTCCAGGCGACGACCAAGGACGCCGCCGACAGCCAGGGCGCGGAGGACACCGTGCGGCGGCTGCGGACCGACCTCGACACCGTGAGCCGGGACGCCCTGGTCGGCGGGAACGCCGCGACCAACCTCGACGTCCTCGACGCGAGCAGCCGCGACCTGCGGGTCATCGTGCCGACGATCCTCGGGGTGATCTTCGTGATCCTGGCGCTCCTGCTCCGGTCGCTCGTCGCACCACTCGTGCTCGTCGTCGGCAACGTCGTGTCGTTCGCGGCGACGATCGGGATCTCCGCGCTGGTCTTCGACCACGTGCTCGGGTTCACCGGCGGCGACCCGTCCATCCCCTTGTACGGGTTCGTCTTCCTCGTCGCGCTCGGCATCGACTACTCGATCTTCCTCATGACGAGGGTGCGCGAGGAGGCGCTGGCCCGGGGCACGAGACCGGGGGTGCTCGTCGGCCTCGCGGTGACCGGTGGGGTCATCACGAGCGCGGGCATCGTGCTCGCCGCGACCTTCTCGGCCCTCTCGGTGCTGCCGATCCAGTTCCTCGTGCAGATCGCGTTCATCGTCGGGTTCGGGGTGCTGCTCGACACCTTCGTCGTCCGCTCGCTGCTCGTCCCGGCGCTCGCCCACGACCTCGGGCCCCGGGTGTGGTGGCCCTCGAGGCTCGTCGCCGACGGCGGCCACTCCGGGCCGGGGCACCACGCCGCCGGCGCCCACCCGCCCGCCGAGGACGCGGGCCCGACGGCATGACCCGGGTCGCGCTCGCCGGGTACGGCTTCGCCGGCCGCGAGATCCACGCCCCGCGCCTGCGCGAGGCCGGACTCGAGGTCGTCGCGGTCTCGACCCGCGACGAGGAGCGTTCCGCGGCAGCCCGTTCCGACCTCCCCGCGGTCGAGGTGGTGCCGGGGCTCACCGAGCTGCTGGCCCTCCCCGGCCTCGATCTCGTCGTCCTCGCGACCCCGAGCGGCGGGCACGCCGCCCAGGTGCGCGAGGTGGTCGCGGCCGGTCTCGCCTGCGTCGTCGACAAGCCGCTCGCGGTCGATGCGGCGAGCGCGGCGGAGGTGCTGCGCCGTGCCACGCGCGCCGGGGTGCCGCTCACCGTCTTCCAGAACCGGCGCTACGACCCCGAGCACGCCACGCTGGCGCGGGTCGTGCGCGACGGCCTGGTCGGGGAGGCCTTCCGGCTCGAGCTGCGCTGGGAGCGTTGGCGCCCCGTGCCCAAGGACCGCTGGCGCGAGAACGCGGCGCCCGAGGACGGCGGCGGCCTCCTGCTCGACCTGCACAGCCACCTCGTCGACGCCGCGGTGCAGCTGTTCGGACCGGTGGAGTCCGTCGCCGCCACCGTGGCGGCCCGCACGACCCGCGCCGAGGACGACGCCTTCCTCCTGTGCCGGCACGCGGGTGGTGTGGTCTCGCACCTGTCGGCCACCTCGCTCGCGGGGGCGCCGGGCCCGCGCATCCGCCTGCTCGGCACCCGGGGCGCGTTCGTCCTCGCCGACTTCGAGACCGAGGCCCACCCGTGGAGCGCGCAGGCGGACGCCGACGCCGCCCACGCCGGGTGGCTGTACCGCGGGGCCGACCGCGAGCCGGTCGAGCGGGTCGAGAGCAGCCAGGCCGACCTCTACCGGGCGGTGGCGACCGCCCTCGAGGCGCCCGACCCGCAGGCCGCGATGCCGGTGGACCCGTGGGACGCGGTCCACGTCCTCGCCGTCCTCGACGCGGCGAGGGTGGCGGCCCGGGAGGAGCGCGTCGTCCGGGTCGTCACGCCGCAGCCCTAGGGCACCTGCTCGGGCTCACGGCGCGGCCAGCCGGCGGGGCTCGAGGCGCTCCTCGCGGACCTCGTCCCCGTCGCGCGTCACGACGTACGCACCCTTGCCGTCCTGCTCGGTGACGGCCTCGACGAGGTCGGTGCCGCGGTACACGAGGCCGACGCCGTCGTCGGTGCAGTGGGTCTCGGGCAGCGTGCCGTCGGCCACGAGCCGGTGCACGAGCGGTCGGCGTCGCTCCTCCGAGTCGTAGTGCACGCCGTTGCCGTAGGGGAGCAGGGCGAGACCGTTCGTGACCGCGCGCAGCTCGGGGCCGTAGGAGTCGGTCGTCCCGCCGAGGTACCAGCAGATCGAGCCGGCCGAGACGCCGGCGAGGACGACCCCGGCCTCCCACGCGGCACGGAACGCCGGCCGCAGGCCGTGGACGTCCCAGACCGCGAGCAGGTTGGCGACCGAGCCCCCGTTCACCCAGACGACGTCCTGCGCGAGGAGGTGGCCGGCCGGCTCCGCCAGGTTCGGCATCGGGAAGAGGGACAGGACGCTCGTGTCGAAGCCCGCGACCCGCCCGGCCTCGAGCGCCCGGAACGAGAAGGCCTCGGGGTCGCCCGCCGCAGTGCCCAGGAAGGTCACGCGCGGACGGCGCCCGTGGGCGCCGGAGAGCTCGACGGCGTGGTGGACCAGCGCGTCGAACTCGAACCACGTGCGATGGCCCGGGCGGTAGCCGCCGGAGGTGGCGAGGATGGTCGGGTGGTCGGTCGTCATGGGCGCCACCCTACGAAGGCCTGTGGAAAAGCTCGCGGCCGTCGCCGCCCGATGCGGCAGCGTGCCGGGCATGGAGACGAGCGGACCGCCCGAGGTGCCGGGCCTCGAGCTCGGCACGCTGCTCGGGCGCGGCGGCTCGGGCGAGGTCTGGGAGGGCGTCGACCTCGAGGGGGGCCGTCGGGTCGCGGTCAAGGTGTCCGCCGCCGACCCCGCGGCGGTCGAGGCCGCCGTGCGCGAGGCGGCCGTGACGGCCCGGACGGCCGCCGAGCACGTCCTCGCCGTCGAGGCCTGCCTCCCCCTGGCCGACGGCCGGGTCGCCCTCGTCATGCCCCTGATGCGGGGCGGCTCGCTCGCCGGGCTCATCGCGGCCCGCGGCCACCTCGGGCCGGGGGAGGTGGTCACGGTCCTCGCGCCGCTGGCCGGGGCGCTGGGGCGGCTGCACGCGGCCGGGGTGGTCCACGGCGACGTCTCGCCGGGCAACGTCCTCCTCGACCTCGACGGTCGTCCCGTGCTCGCCGACCTCGGCGTGGGCCGGGTGCTCGGTGAGGCTCCGCAGGCGGTCTGGGGCACGCCCGGGCACATCGCCCCCGAGGTGCTCCTCGGTGGCGAGCCGTCGCCGGCCTCCGACGTCTACGCCCTCGGTGCCCTCGGCTGGCTCTGCCTCGCCGGGGAGGTGCCGGGCGCCCCCGGTCTGCGCCCGACCCTCCCCGAGGTGTGCCGGGCCGGAGCGGGGTCCGAACCCCTCGTGGCGGCCGTCGAGGCCGCGGTGTCCCCCCGGGTCGCCGACCGCCCCGACGCCGACGAGCTCGCCGGCCTCCTCTTCGCGGCGGCCGAACCGGAGCCGCTGCGCCTCGTCGCCGGCGACGACGCGGTGAGTGCCGTCACCTACCGGCTGCGCGCCGCGGCCGGCCGGCCCCCGGTGCCCGACCGGCCGCCGCCACGTCGGGGGAGGCACCGCGGTGCACCGCGAGCGGCCCGGCGCCGCGAACGGCGGCTGCCGGTGCTGCGACTGGGCCAGGTGCTGCGGGCCGCCGCGGGTGGGGTCGCCGCCCTCGTCGTCGCCGCCGCCGTCCTCGGGGTGCTCGGGACACAGGGCCTGCGTGACGACCCGGCCCGCGCCGCGGTGCGCCCGGAGGTGTCCACGACCCCGCGGGAGCCCGGGCCAGGCCCGACGGCCCCGACGGCCCCGAGCGCGCCTGCGCGGGAGCCGGGGCCGGCCACCGACGTCCGCACCGACCCGGAGGCCGCGAGGCGCCGACCCGCGGAGCTCCTCACCGCCCTGGCCGGGGCGCGGGCCGAGGCGTACCGGCTCGCCGACCCCACCCGGCTCGCGGAGGCCGAGTCCGACGACGGGGCGCTCCGGGCCCGCGACGAGGCCGCCGTCGGGGCGTTGCGGTCCTCCGGAGTGCGCTACCCCGACCTGCGCTACGAGGTCGACGCGGTCGCGGTCCGCGGCGCCGGCTCCAGGACGGCCGTCCTCTCCGCCCGGCTCGGCGTCGCGGGCTACCGCGTCGTCGGGGGCGACACCACCGCATCGAGGCCGGCGGTCCGACCCGCGCCGGTGCTGGTCGACCTCGTGCTCACCGGGCGCGGGTGGCGCCTCGCCGACGTGCGACCCGTGCGGTGAGCGGGCGCGGTG
>NZ_DAOLAC010000020.1:9561-61286 GCF_035325325.1 Phycicoccus sp.
CCCCCGCCACGCGGGCCCGCCGTCCGTCCGGCGCGGGAGCACACTGGAGCCGAGACGCCCCCCGGTCGGCCGGCGGGGCCCCGGGCGCAGGAGGTGGTCCGGCACGGTGCGGCATCCGCGCGGAGCAGGCGCCGACGTGGCCGACGCGGTCGATGCCGCGGCCGGCGCCGTCCCGCCGTACTGGTCGCAGCCACCCGCGACCGTGCTCGCCTCGGTCGGCGGGCGCCCCGAGGGCCTCACCGACGCCGAGGCCGCGGCGCGAGCGCCCCACCAGCGGGCGCACGCTCAGCGGCCGGCGCTCACCGTGGCCCACGAGCTCGCCCGCCAGTTCAGCCAGCCGGTCGTCGTCGTCCTCCTGTGCGCGACGGCCCTCTCCCTCGTCCTCGGCGACCACGTCGACGCGCTGATCATCGCGGTCATCGTCCTGCTCAGCGGCCTGCTCGGGTTCTGGCAGGAGCACGGGGCGGCGGTCACCGTGGCGCGGCTGCTCGACCGCGTCCAGGTGCACGTCGAGGTGCGGCGCTCCGGCCGGGTGGTCTCCGTGCGGCCCGAGGAGGTCGTCGTCGGCGACGTCGTCCTCCTGGACGCGGGCGACGTCATCCCCTGCGACTGCCGGGTGCTCGTCGCCGAGGCGCTGCAGGCCGACCAGTCCGCCCTGACCGGGGAGACCTACCCCCGGCACAAGCACGCCGACCCCGCGCCCACGGACGCACCGCTCGCCGACCGGCACAGCGCCCTGCTCCAGGGCGGCCACGTCGTGAGCGGCCGGGGCGAGGCGGTCGCGGTCGTCACCGGTGCGCACACCGAGCTGGGCCGCATGTCGCGCGTCCTCACCGCCCGCAGCGCCCCGACGAGCTTCGAGCAGGGCACCGCGCGGCTCGGGCTCCTCCTGGCCCGGGTGACCCTCGGCCTGACCGCCGTCATCCTCGTCGTCAACGTGGTCCTGGGCCGTCCACTCGTCGACGCGCTGCTCTTCTCCCTCGCCCTGGCCGTCGGGGTGACCCCGCAGATGCTGCCCGCCATCGTCGCGGTCTCCCTCTCGACCGGGGCCCGGCGGATGGCGGCCTCCTCGGTCATCGTGCGCCGGCTCGACGCCATCGAGGACCTCGGCAGCATGGACGTGCTCTGCACCGACAAGACCGGCACCCTGACCACCGGCGTCCTGCGGCTCGCGGCCACGGTCGACGCCACCGGGGTGCACAGCCCGCGCGTCGCCGACCGGGCCGCCCTCAACGCCGCCCTCCAGACCGGCTTCACCAACCCCCTCGACGACGCGGTGCTCCGCGCCGTGCCCCGTCCGGCCGACCGGCGCGCCCTCGACGAGGTCCCCTTCGACTTCGACCGCAAGCGGCTGTCGGTCCTCGTCGACGGGGAGGAGGCGCCGGTCCTCGTGACCAAGGGGGCGTACCGGTCGGTCCTCGCGGTGTGCGACCGGCTGGTCGGGCCGGACGGGGCCCCCACGGCCCTCGACACCCCCGCCCGGGAGGCGCTCGAGGCCCGGATCCACCGGCTGAGCGCCGGTGGTCGCCGTGTCCTCGCCGTCGCCGAACGCCGGCTGCCCGGCCGCACCGCGGTGACCGTCGACGACGAGCAGGGGATGGTGCTCCTCGGCCTCCTCGCCTTCGAGGACCCGCCGAAGGACGACGTCGCCCGCACCGTCGCGGACCTCGCGGAGCTCGGCATCCGGCTGGTCATGCTCACCGGCGACAACCGGCTCGTGGCGGCCGACGTCGCCCGGGCGGTGGGCGTCACCGACCCGAGGGTGCTCACCGGACTGGAGGTGGAGGCCGCGGACGCCGACGCGCTGCGGGGGCTGGTGCGCTCCGCCGACGCGTTCGCCGAGCTGACCCCGACGCACAAGGAGCGGGTGATCGAGGCGTTCCGGGCCGACGGCGCGGTCGTCGGCTACCTCGGCGACGGCATCAACGACGCCGGACCGCTGCACCTCGCCGACGTCGGCATCTCGGTCGACACCGCGGTCGACGTCGCGAAGAGCGCGGCGGCGATGGTGCTGCTGGAGAAGGACCTCGGCGTCCTCGTGCGGGGAGTGCGACTCGGCCGGCAGACGTTCACCAACACCCTCAAGTACGTCTACACGACGGTCAGCGCGAACTTCGGCAACACCGCCAGCATGGCCGCCGCCTCGGCGTTCCTGCCCTTCCTGCCCCTCCTGCCGCGGCAGATCCTCCTGCTGAACTTCCTCTCCGACCTCCCGAGCGTCACGCTGGCCGGGGACCGGGTCGACCCCGAGGACGTGCGGCGCCCGCGCCGGTGGGACCTGCGCCAGGTGCGTGACTTCATGGTCGTGTTCGGGATGCTGAGCAGCGCCTTCGACCTGCTGACCTTCGCCCTCCTGCTCCAGGTGCTGGACGCCGGGGCGACGCTCTTCCGCACCGGCTGGTTCGTCGGGTCGACGCTCACCGAGCTCGCGGTCCTCTTCGTGCTCCGCAGCCGACGCCCGTCGTGGCGCAGCCGTCCCGGGGTGGCGCTCGTCCTCACGTCGGCCCTCGTCGCCGGCGTCACCGTCTCGTTGCCGTTCGTCCCCGCCGTGCGGCCGGCGCTCGGCCTCGGGCAGCCGTCGGTGCGGCTCGTCCTCCTGCTCGTGGCGGTGACCGGCTGCTACGTCGTCGCGGCCGAGCTGACCAAGCGGGTGTTCTTCCGCGGGGGCCGCGCCGGGCCGTCGACGGCTCCGCCGCCCACCACCACGCAGCAGCGGCGGCTGCGGCACGTCGCGCGCGAGCACCGCCACCCGGTGGCGACGACTCAGGCGACGAGCCAGCGGGCGGCGGTGTCGAGGTCGGGGTGGACGTGGCGGTAGCCGCTCTCGCGGCGCACGGCGCCGACGATGCGCTGGCTGCCGAGGATCTCACCGGCGAACTCACCGACCCCGAGGCGGAGCGCGGGGGAGGGCGCGGGCAGCAGCGCCGGCCGGTGCAGGGCTCGCCCGAGCGCCGCGGCGACGTCGCGCTGGCGCGCGGGTGAGGGGCCGCAGAGGTTGACCGGCCCGGTGACCTCGGGGTGGTCGAGGAGGTGCAGCAGCGCTCCCACCTCGTCGGTCAGGGTGATCCACGGCCAGAACTGGCGGCCGAGGCCGAGCGGACCGCCGAGCCCGAGCCGGGCGAGCCGGAGCAGCGGCTGCATCGCGCCGCCGTTCCGCGCCATGACGATCCCGGTGCGCGCGAACGCGACCGGTGCCCCGGCCTCGACCGCCGGGGCGGCCGCGGCCTCCCAGGCGATGACGACGTCGGAGAGGAAGCCGGTGCCGGGAGGGTTGGCCTCGGTCAGCTCCTCGTCCCCGCGGTCGCCGTAGTAGCCGACCGCGGAGCCGGACACGAGCCGCACCGGGTGGTCGGCCGCGGCCACCGCCGTGGCGACCGCCGTCGTGGAGTCGGTGCGCGAGGCGAGGATCGTGTGCTTGTACGCCGGGGTCCACCGCTTGTCGCCGACGCCCGCACCGGCGAGGTTGACGACGCCGTCGACGTCGTCGAGGACCGCGGGGTCGAGGTGTCGGGAGGCGGGGTCCCAGCGCACCTCGTCCGCGGCGGACGGGGCCCGGCGGACCAGTCGGACGACCTCGTCGCCGCGCTCGCGGAGCGCGGCGACGAGAGCGGTGCCGATGAGGCCGGAGGACCCGGTGACGACGATGCGGGCCACGGCGCGGGCGTCAGAGGCCGAGGTCGGCCTCGAACGCGCCCTCCTCGAGGCGCTGCTTCATCGTCGAGAGGAAGCGCGCGGCGTCGGCGCCGTCGACGATCCGGTGGTCGTAGGAGAGGGCGAGGTAGACCATCGAGCGGATGGCGATCGTCTCGCCACCGTCCTCGCCCCGGACGACGACCGGGCGCTTGACGACCGCACCGGTGCCGAGGATGCCGACCTGCGGCTGGTTGATGATCGGGGTGTCGAAGAGCGCCCCGCGCGAGCCGGTGTTGGTGATGGTGAAGGTCCCGCCGGCCAGGTCGTCCGGCATGATCTTGTTGCTCCGCGTCCGGTCCGCCAGGTCGGCGATGCCCCGGGCCAGGCCGGCGATGTTGAGGTCGCCGGCGTTCTTGAGGACCGGGACGATGAGCCCCTTCTCGGTGTCGACGGCCATGCCCAGGTTCTCGGACCCGTGGTAGGTCACCTGGTCGTCCTCGATGCTCGCGTTGACCATCGGGTGGGCCTTGAGGGCCTCGACGGCGGCGAGCGCGAAGAACGGCAGGAAGCTGAGCTTGGTGCCCTCGCGCTGGGCGAAGTCGGCCTTGGCCCGGTCGCGCAGCCGCGCGATGCGGGTGACGTCGACCTCGACGACCGTCGTCAGCTGGGCCGAGACCTGGAGCGACTCGACCATCCGGCGGGCGATCGTCTTGCGCAGCCGCGACATCGGCTGGGTCGTGCCGCGCAGGCTGGTGTCGACCGGGGCCTTCGTGGCGGCCGAGGCCTGCGGCGCGGCCGCGGGCGCCTGGGCGGCCGGCGCCTGGGGCTCCGGCTCGGGGGCCTTCTTGGCCTCGGCGGCGGCGAGGACGTCCTGCTTGCGGATGCGCCCGCCGATGCCGGTGCCGGTGAGGCTCGCGAGGTCGATGCCGTGGTCGGCGGCGAGCTTGCGGACGAGCGGGGTGACGTAGCTGCTCGCGTCGGACTCGTCGGCCCGAGGGGTCGGCGCCGTCGAGCTGCCCGAGGCCGGAGCGGTGCTCGCCGACGGGGCGTCGTCCGCGGCGGCCGCCGCCTCGTCGGGCTTCTCCTGCGCCGGCGCCTCGTCGGCGGGAGCCGGCTCGGGCTCCCGCTCGGCCGGGGCCGGCTGCTGCGGCTCGGGCTCGGGCTGGTCCTCCGCGGCCGGGGTCTCCTCGGCGGGGACGTCGGCCTGCGCCGGCGCCTCGGCGGGCGCGCTGCCCCCCCCGGACCCGCCGACGACGGCGAGGTCGGCGCCGACCGGCACCGTCTCGTCCTCCTGGACGAGGATCTTCGTCAGGGTGCCGGCCACCGGCGAGGGGATCTCGGTGTCGACCTTGTCGGTGGAGACCTCGAGCAGCGGCTCGTCGACGGCGACCTCGTCGCCCTCGGACTTCAGCCAGCGGGTCACCGTGCCCTCGGTGACCGACTCGCCGAGCGCGGGCATCTGGACCGTCGTGCCGTCGCCCGACCCGCCGGCGGAGGAGCCGGAGTCGCCCGACCCCGCCGGCGCCGACTGCTCCTGCTGCGCCGACTGCTCCCGCTCGTCGCCGCCGGCCTGCGGCTCGGCGGGCTCCTGCCCGCCCTCGTCGCCGGCCTCGGCGACCGCGCCGGTGTCGGCGGGGTCCGCGACCTCGTCGGCCGGACCCTCACCCGATCCGGAGCCGGAGCCGGAGGTCGACTCCTCCTGCGCCGGGGCGGACTCGCCGCCACCCGAGGAGCCCTCGGAACCCGCGCCCTCGCCGATGACCGCGAGGTCGGCGCCGACGGGGACGGTGTCGTCCTCCTGGACGAGGATCTCCTGGAGCGTGCCGGCGACCGGCGAGGGGATCTCGGTGTCGACCTTGTCGGTGGAGACCTCGAGGAGCGGCTCGTCGACCGCGACCTCGTCGCCGACACTCTTGAGCCACCGCGTCACGGTCCCCTCGGTGACGGACTCGCCGAGTGCGGGCATCTGTACACGTTCCGACATCAGTGGTGCTCTCCTTCGTGGGCGGTGGCGGTCATCACTCTAGTTGTGTGCGTGCAGCGGCTTGCCGGCGAGCGCCAGGTGGGCCTCGCCGAGGGCCTCGTTCTGGGTCGGGTGGGCGTGGACGAACGGCGTGACGTCCTCGGGGTGGGCCTCCCAGCCGACGACGAGCTGGGCCTCGCCGACCTGCTCACCCATCCGCGAGCCGACCATGTGGATCCCGACGACCGGGCCGTCGACCACGCGGACGAGCTTGACGAAGCCCTGGGTCCCGAGGATCTGCGACTTCCCGTTGCCGCCGAGGTTGTACTCGAAGACCTCGACCGCCTCCCCGTGCCGCTCGCGCGCCTGCTCCTCGGTGAGCCCGACCGAGGCGACCTCCGGGTCGCAGTAGGTGACGCGGGGGATGCTCGACCCCTCGACCGGTCGCGGGTCGAGCCCGGCGATCGACTCGGCGACGAGGATGCCCTGGGCGAAGCCGCGGTGCGCCAGCTGCAGTCCGGGCACGATGTCGCCGACCGCCCAGAGGCCCTCCACCCCGGTGCGGCACCGCTCGTCGGTGACGACGAAGCCCCGCTCGAGGGTGACGCCGGCCTCCTCGTACCCGAGCCCGTCGGTGACCGGGCCGCGGCCGACGGCGACGAGCAACAGGTCGGCCTCGAGCTCGGTGCCGTCCTCGAGCCGGACGGTGACGGCGTCCGGCCCGTCGGTGGCGGACGCGAACCGGGCGCCGGTGCGCACCGTGATGCCGCGCTTGCGGAACGCGCGCTCGAGCGCCTTGCTCGAGGCGGCGTCCTCGGCCGCGACGAGCCGGGGCAGGGCCTCGACGACCGTGACCTCGGCGCCGAAGGAGCGCAGGACGGAGGCGAACTCGACGCCGATGACCCCGCCACCGAGGACGACGGCCCGCCCGGGGACCTCCTCGAGCCCGAGCGCCTGGTCGCTCGTCATGACCCGGCCACCGAGCTCGAGGCCGGGCAGCGTGCGGGCGAAGGAACCGGTGGCGAGGACGACGTGGCGGCCGACGAGGCGCCGGTCGCCGACGACCACGGTGTGCGGCCCGTCGAGCCGGCCGTGGCCCTCGACGTAGTCGACCGCGCGGCCCCTGACCAGCCCCTGGAGGCCCTTGTGCAGCCGGGCGACGACACCCTCGCGGTAGGCGGTGACGGCGGGCAGGTCGATGCCCTCCAGGGTGGCGCGCACCCCGAACCGTCCGGCCTCGCGCGCGGCGTCCGCGACCTCCGCCGCGTGGAGCAGCGCCTTGGTCGGGATGCAGCCGCGGTGCAGGCAGGTGCCGCCGAGGAGGTCCTTCTCGACCAGCGCGACGGAGAGCCCGAGCTCGGCGGCGCGCAGCGCGCACGCGTAGCCGCCGCTGCCTCCTCCGAGGACGACGACGTCGTGGGTGGGTTCGGCGGTGGCCGGCATGCGGTGCTGCTCCGTTCTCGCGGTGGCGGTCCGTGGGCACGGCGGCACGGGGTGGGCGCGCCGGCTCCGTCCCGCATCCTGTCACTCCCGGCGGCGCGGCACGAGGCCGCCGTGCGGGCGGGACCACCGGTGGGGGCGCAGGTCGCTCGCCTATCGTGTGCGCATGGCGTGGTGGAGACGTGGGCGGCGGGGTGTCGCACCGCACGACGGCAGCGACCTCGGGAGCGCCCGGGCGCACCTCGAGGACTTCGTCCGCACCCGGCGGGGGGTCGAGGCCTACGTCGAGCCGGCGACCAACGTCACCGCGACGACGCTCGTGCTCATCGCCCACGACGGCGAGTGGACCCGGCGCGCCCTGCCCAGCCGGCCCCAGGCGTTCGACGTCGCCCGCGGGCTCGGCGTGCCCGTCTACGACGTCAACCTCACCGGCTACCCGGCCCGGATGCGCGCCTGGACCGCCCGCCAGCGCCGCGACGGCAGGGCCTGAGCGCGGAACCCGGTGGCCGGGGCGGCGGACCCCGTGCGACGGTTGACCCCCCGCCCACCGACGAGGAGGACACCCCCGATGTCATCGAAGGACCGACCCCGCGCCGCCGTGCCCGACGAGGTCAAGGAACGGTTCCGCGCCGCGCTCGAGAAGAAGCAGGCGCACGCCGGCACCGACGTCTCCGACACCACCGACCACGGCAAGGTCGACCACGCGCACGGACCGGAGACCAGCGCCCGCCAGCAGATGTTCCGGCGCAAGAGCGGCGGCTGAGCCACCCCGACGACGCCGGGGTGGCTCAACCCGCTCAGCCGCGGGCGCCGTGGGCCTCGACGAGACCGAGGAGGGTGGCGACCCCGAACCCGGTGCCGCCCTTGGGGTTGCGCCCCTTCGGACCCTTGTCGTTGAACGCCGGGCCGGCGATGTCGACGTGCGCCCACGTCGTGCCCTCGGGCACGAACTCCTCGAGGAACTTCGCGGCGGTGAGCATCCCGCCGGCGCGGTCGCCCTTGTGCGCGATGTCGGCCACCGGGGTGTCGAGCTTCGCGCGGAGGGCGGCCGGCAGCGGCATCGGCCAGGCCCCCTCGCCGGCGGCGTCGGCGGCGGCGACGACCGTGGCGCGGAAGGCGTCGTCGTTGCCCATCACCCCGGCGATGTCGTCGCCGAGGGCGATCATCTGGGCCCCGGTGAGCGTCGCGATGTCGACGATCCAGTCCGGGCTCTTCTCCGCGGCGAGGCAGATGCCGTCGCCGAGCACCATCCGGCCCTCGGCGTCGGTGTCGAGGATCTCGACGCTCGTGCCGTCGCGCATGACGACGACGTCGCTCGGCCGCTGGGCGCCGCCACCGGGCATGTTCTCGGCGAGGCAGAGGTAGCCGGTGACGGCGACCGGGACCCCGGTCTCGGCGGCGGCGAGGACGGTGGCCGCGACCGCGGCGGCACCGGCCATGTCGCACTTCATCGTCACCATGCCGGTCGACGGCTTGAGGTTGAGGCCGCCGGTGTCGAAGGTGATGCCCTTGCCGACGAGCGCGACCGAGCCCCGGGCTCCCGAGGGTGCCCAGGTCATCGTCACGATGCGCGGCGGGTTGGCCGAGCCCTGGCCGACGCCGGTGATGCCGCCGAAGCCGCCCTTGGCCAGCGCCTTCTCGTCGAGCACGGAGACGGTGATCTTGGCGGGGGAGTCGGCGGCGCGCTTCTTGACGGCGTCGGCGAAGGACTGCGGGAAGAGCAGGTTCGGCGGCATGTTGACGAGGTCGCGGGCCCAGTCGCGGGCGGCGCCGAGCGTCGCGGCCCGGGCGACGACGTCCTTGGCCGCCTTGCCCTGGCCGGCGCCGGAGACGACGACGATCTTGGGGCCGGCGGGCGGCGTGGCGGCGGGGCGGCCCTTGCGCGCCGGCAGCGGGGCCGCCTTGTCGTAGACGTAGCAGCCGGCGAACGCGCCGTCGGCGACCGCCGACAGGGACTCGGTGTCCGGGGTCGGGAGGGCCACGCCCACCGCCTTCTTGCCGCGGACCGTGCGCAGCGCCGCGGCGGCGGCCTCGCGGAGCACGGTGTGCTCGAACGCGGTGCGACGGGTGGTGCCCGGGCCGAGGCCGGTGACGACGACGGAGGTCGCCTTGACGCCCGGCACGGCGACGACGCGGTGCACCTCCTCGGCGCGTCCGGTGGCCTCGAGGTCGGCGAGCACGGCCTGGAGGTGGACGACGGCCTTGCGCGGGAGCCCGTGCCCGGCGGCGAGGTCGGCACCCTCGCCGGTCCCGACGGAACCGACGACGAGGGCGTCCACGGGGAGGTCGGCGGAGGTCTTGGTCGTCACGGTCAGTGAAGTCATGCCGGCAGACTATCCGGGGCGCCGGGAGGGCCCGGGGGGCGCGGTAACGTGCCGACCATGACCGACCTCAAGCACTCGCCGCTGCACGACCGGCACCTCGCCCTCGGCGCGAAGATGGCCGACTTCGGCGGTTGGGCCATGCCGATCGAGTACCCCGGGGGCGGGGTCGTCGCCGAGCACACCGCCGTCCGCGAGCGGGTCGGCGTCTTCGACGTCTCGCACCTCGGCAAGGCCCGGGTCAGCGGCCCCGGTGCCGCCGACTTCGTCAACGCCTGCCTCACCAACGACCTGCGCCGGATCGGTCCCGGGCAGGCCCAGTACACGATGTGCTGCACGGACGACGGCGGCGTCGTCGACGACCTCATCCAGTACCTGCGCTCGGACGAGGACGTCTTCCTCATCCCCAACGCGGCCAACACCGCGCGGGTCGTCGAGCTGCTCGCCGCGGCGGCCCCCGAGGGCGTCCTCGTCGAGGACCTCCACCACGGCTACGGCGTCATCGCGGTCCAGGGCCCGCGCTCGGACGAGGTCCTGACGCGGCTCGGCCTGCCGGTCGACCACGACTACATGAGCTTCGTCGAGACCACGTGGGAGGGCCTGCCGGTCATCGTCTGCCGCACCGGCTACACGGGGGAGCGCGGCTACGAGATCGTCCCGGCCTGGGACGTCACCGGCTCGGTCTGGGACGCACTGCTCGCGGCCGCCGGCGAGGAGGGCGGCCTGCCCGCCGGCCTCGGCGCCCGCGACACCCTGCGCACCGAGATGGGCTACCCGCTGCACGGCAACGACCTCTCCCTCGACATCACGCCGGTCATGGCCGGCGCGGCGTGGGCCGTCGGCTGGGACAAGGAGGCGTTCTGGGGCAAGGAGGCGCTGACCGCCGAGCGGGCCGCGAAGGAGACCCGGCTCATGCGCGGGCTCGTCGTGACCGGCCGCGGCATCCCCCGCGCCCACTGCGAGGTCCGCGACGCCGCGGGGACGACGGTCGGCGAGGTGACCTCCGGCACCTTCTCCCCGACCCGCAGGCAGGGCATCGCCCTCGCGCTGCTCGACCGCTCGGTCACGCTCGGCGACGAGGTCGTCGTCGACGTCCGCGGCCGGGCGCTCGAGGCCACCGTCACCAAGCCGCCGTTCGTCGAGGCGGGGGTGCGGTCGTCGTGAGCGAGCAGTGGAGCTGGACCTACGCCGACGCCGACGGCGCGGCGGTCACCGGTCCGCCGACGACGGAGTCGACCTTCCCCACCCAGTCCGACGCCGAGAGCTGGTTCGGTGAGGTCTGGCACGAGCTCGCCGACGCCGGCGTCGCCTCGGTCACCCTGCACCGCGACGGTGGTGTCGTCTACGGCCCGATGAGCCTCGAGGCCGCGCCCTAGCCCGGTCGCGTATCACCGCTGGCCCGGCTCCCTCCTCCACGGCAGGATGAGCCGACGGGCGCCGCGCCCGGGGCAGGAGAGGGCGATGCCGGGTGCACCGGAGGGGCCGCAGGACCCCGTGCGGGCCGCGTTCGCCGCGACGGTGCCGTCGTGGCGCACCGTGCTGGTCGGCACCTGGGCAGCGGCCGTCGTCGCGGCCCTCATCGCCCTCGGCCAGCTCGACGCACTCGTCGGCCAGGTCGTCACCGCCGGGCACACCGTCTCGCTCACCGCGCTGACCGGCCCCGGCGCCCTCGCCGGGCGTGCGGCCACCGTCACCGCCTGGTCCGACCTCGCGCCCACGGTCGCCGCCGTCCCGGGCCTGGGGCACTGGGTCCTCGCGTACGCGCTCGTCGACCTCGTGTTCATCGCCCTCTACGCGGGGGGCGGCGGCTGGGTCCTGCGCCGGGCCGCGACCGGGACCTCGCCGGGGCGGACCTGGTACGCCGCCGCGTTCGTGGGGCTGGCCGTCGGCGCGCTGGCCGACGTCGTCGAGTCCGCCCTCCTCCTCGACCTGCTGGACGGGCGGGGGCACCCCACGGTCCTCGTCGGTGCCTCCACGGCCAAGTGGACCGGGCTGGTGGTCGCCGTGGTGGCGGCGGTCGTGGGCCGCCGGCAACGCGGCGACACCCCCCGTGGGCCGGCCCAGACCTCGCCGTGGCGGCCCGGGGACGAGGAGGTTCCCGCCGGAGCGGTGCGGCGGGTCCTGGCCGCGCTCTACACCCACCGCTTCAGCCTGCTCGTCGTCGTGCCGTTCGGCGCGCTCGGGCTCGCCTCCGGCTCCGACATCCTCGACCAGCTCCCGGACGTCCAGCGCCAGTGGGTCGACGATGCCCCCGGACTCCGGATGCTCGTGAGCGGTGCGCTCACCGCGGTCGTCGCCCTCGTCGTCACCGTCGTCGGCCGGCTGCGCAGCCACTACGTCGCGGCCTGCGTCCCCGGTGACGCCGACCCGCCGAGCGCGGCCCCCTACCGGCCGCCGGCCCTCCTCCCGTGGTTCGTCACCGCGGCGGTCATCGCCGTCGGTGCGCTCGTGTCGCGGGCGCTGCTCGGGTCCTGGGACCTCATCGTCCCGCGGTTCGCGATCGCCGTCGCGGTGCCCCTGCTCGTGTGGCTGGGCTCGCTCCTCCTGCGCCGGGGTGGCCGCCCGCTGCCGTGGGGGCCGTACCGCCGTCCGGTGACCGCCGCGCAGGCGGCGACGACGACGGTCGTCGGCGACGTCCTCGGGATCCTCGTCCTCGTCATCCCCGGGCTCGGCCTCGTGCGCGCCTTCACCGCCCCGGTCGCCCTCGGCATCCTCGGCTGGAACCTCGTCCTCCTCCTCGCCGGGGTGGCCGGCACCCTCGGCACCTTCGCGGCCGCCCGGTGGGCCGGGCGGTGGCTGGGCCGGGTCGCGCCGGAGCGGATGCTCGTCGCGCTCGTCCCGGGACGGGTCCTCGACGCGGTGGGCCGGTGGCGCTCGCGGCTCGGGGGCTGGATCCTCCTCACCTGTGGCGTCGTCGCCTTCGTCGCCGTCGGCCTGTGGCCGGAGCCGGTCGCGGGCGCGCTCGGCGTCATCGGCGTCATGCTCCTCGCGGTCTCGGCGGTCGCCCTGCCGCTCGGCGCCACCGTCATCCTCCTCCAGGGCGGTGGCGCACCGGACGTGCTCTCCCGGCCGATGACGCCGCTGCTGCGGACCGCCCCCGTGATGACCGTCGTCGTCCTCACCGCCGTCGTCGTGGGGCTCACCGGCAGCGACGCGCGGGTGCACGGGCTGCGGGTGTCGAGCGAGGCCGCACCCGACCCCGGCAGCCGCCCCGACCTCGGGACGCGGCTGGCCGGCCTCCTCGCCCGGCCGGGGTGCGACACCCCGCTGCCCGACACGCCCTACCGCGTGCGGCCGCTCTTCCTCCTCGCGGCCGAGGGCGGTGGCATCCGCGCCGCCGCCTGGACCGCCCTCGGCACCGACGCGCTCGCCGCCGCCGGCGGGGACTGCGCCGAGGCCCTGGCCTCCTCCGGCGCCAGCGGGGGAGCGGTCGGCCTCACGGTGTCCGCCTTCGCCGCGGGGGACGCCTTCCCGGCCGTCGAGGCGATGGCCGGCCCGGACACCCTCGGCGTCGCCGTCTCCGGCCTGCTCGTCCGCGACCCGCTGCGCTCGGTCACCGGCCTGGCCTTCCCGACCGCCGGTGAGCAGGGCTGGGTCGACCGGGCCGGGTTGATGGAGCGCGAGTGGGAGCGGGCGGTCCCGGCGCTGCGCACCCCCTACCTCGACGCGCCGACCGGGCGGGTCACCGGCGCGCTCGTCCTCAACTCCACGTCCGTCGCGACGCACTGCCGCGCCGTCCTCAGCCAGGTGGCCCTCGACCCGGCCGCCGACGCCCGCGACTGCCGGACGCCCACGGCCGTCCCCGACACGGTCGACCTGCTCGCGACGCTGCGCACGGGCTGCTCCGGCCCGGCGCCGGCGCTGCGGGCGAGCACGGTGGCGCTGCTCGCGTCCCGCTTCCCGTACGTCACACCGTCCGGGGTGGTGACGACCGGCTGCCCGCCCGGGAGCACGTCGCCCGACGCGCAGCAGCTCGTCGACGGCGGGTACGCCGACAACGACGGCCTCGGGACCCTCGTCGACCTCGCGCCGCGGTGGCTGCCGGCGCTGCGCGCGCACAACGGTGCCGTCCTCACCGCCGGCGGGGGCGCGACGCCGCTCGTCGTACCGGTGCTCGTCTACCTCGACAACGGCTCGGGCAGTGACCTGTCCGCCGACCCGGCGGGCGCGACGAACGAGGTGCTCGTGCCCCTGCTGACCAAGGGAGCGGCCACGGCGGCGCTGTCCTCGACCGACACCCAGCTGCACCGCTCGCTCGCCGTCCTCGCCACCGACGGGGTGCTGCCCGGCTGCGCCGACGACACCACCGGCGCGTGCGCGGCCGTCGAGCGCTGGCGCGGCCCGGCGGTCAAGGTCTTCTACCAGCCGACCCGGCCGAGCATCGCCGCCCCGCTGGGGTGGGTGCTGTCCGACGAGTCGTTGCGGACACTGCGCTGCGCCCGCGACGACCAGGTCGTCGGGGCCGGCCTCGCGCCGCTGCCGGGCACCGCGTGCGAGGGGCAGAGCGCGGTCGCCGGGGAGGGGGTCCTCCCGGCGCCGGGGGGCCCGGCCGGGTGCTCGGACGACGCCCGCGACGACTCGCCGCTCGCGGCGCGCGGCTACGGGACGATGCGCTCGGCGCTGTGCCTGGCCCGCGCGGCGGCCGGGCGCTGAGGAGCGGGCCCGCTCAGGAGGGGTACTCGCCGCGCTTGACGACGGGGACCGGGCGGCGGCTGCGGCGCAGCTGGAAGACGCGCATCACGGCGTAGGACATGCTGCCGCGGGGGAGGGCGTCGGCGCCGAACTTGGCGACGAGGCGGCCCTTGAGGCGGCGCCACATGAGCGCGGTGTCGACGATGACGAGGAGCACCGCGCCCCAGGTGAGGTAGACGCTCACCGTGAAGATGGTGACGTTCCGGACGAGGCTCAGCGCGAGGACGATGAGCATCACCGGCAGGAGGAACTCGCCGAGGTTGCGCCGCGCGTCGACGTAGTTGCGGATGTACCGCCGCACCGGGCCGCGGTCGCGGGGCGGGTAGTGCGACTCGTCACCGGACTCGAGGGCCTTGCGGACGGTCGCCAGCTGCTCGCGGCGGGCCTCGCGGTCACGGGTGCGCGCCTCCTTGCGGTCGGCGACGACGAGCGGTCGACGGCGCGCGGCCTCCTGGTCGCGGCGCTTGGGGGTGGGGCGGTTCTTCGCGCCCTCCCGCTGCGTCGCGGTCTCCGCGGGGGCCTGCTCACTCGACTTGCTGCGTCCGAACACGAGGCCAACTCTAGGTGCACCGCGGGGGTGCTCCGGCCCGGGGCGGGCCGGGCCGGCCACGGCGGGCCCGGCGGTGGGTAGGGTCGGTCGACGTGACCGACGTGCTGACCGACGACCAGAAGACCGCCCTCCGCGAGCGGGTCCGCGAGCTGATGCCGCAGGTCCGTGCCGACCTCGAGGCGCTGACCCGCATCCCCTCCGTCTCGCTCGACGCCTTCGACCAGGCGCACGTCGAGGCGAGCGCCGAGGCCACCGCCGCGCTGCTGCGCGCCGAGGGGCTGGCGGTCGAGATCGTCCGCGAGGGCGGCCGGCCGGCGGTCATCGGGCACCGGCCCGGCCCGCCCGGGTCGCGCACGGTGATGCTCTACGCGCACCACGACGTCCAGCCGCCCGGGGACGAGTCCCTCTGGGAGAGTGCGCCCTTCGAGCCGACGGAGCGTGACGGGCGGCTCTACGGCCGCGGCGCCGCCGACGACAAGGCCGGAATCATGGCGCACGTCGCCGCCCTGCGCGCGCACGGCGACGACCTGCCGGTGGGGGTGACGATCTTCGTCGAGGGCGAGGAGGAGATCGGCTCCGACTCGCTCCCCACCATCCTCGAGCGGCACGGCGAGAAGCTGCGCGCCGACGCCATCGTCCTCGCCGACTCGGGCAACTGGGACATCGGCGAGCCGGCCCTGACGACCACCCTGCGCGGGATGATCCGGGCGGTCATCACGGTCTCGACCCTCGACCACGGCGTGCACTCCGGGATGTTCGGGGGCGCCGTGCCGGACGCCCTCATGGTGCTCGTCCGGCTCCTCGCCGCCCTCCACGACGACGAGGGGAGCGTGGCCGTCCCCGGCCTCAAGGAGGGCGTGGCCTCCGACCTCGACTACGACGAGGAGCGGCTGCGGCGGGAGTCGGGGCTGCTCGACGGGGTGCACCCGATCGGCTCCGGCAGCCTGCTGACCCGGATGTGGACCAAGCCGTCGCTCACGACGATCGGCATCGACGCACCGACCATCGCGACCTCCTCGAACACCCTCGTCCCGACGGCCGCCGCGAAGGTCTCGATGCGGATCGCCCCGGACGAGCACGACCTCGACGCCTTCGAGCGGCTGCGCGAGCACGTCCTCGCGCACGTGCCGTGGGGCGCGCGGGTCGAGGTGGAGCTCGACGAGCGGGGCCTCGGGTTCGCCGCCGACGCCGACGGCCCGGTCTACGACCAGGCGCGCGCCGCGTTCGAGGACGCCTGGGGTGTCGCCCCGGTCGACATCGGCGTCGGCGGCTCGATCCCGTTCGTCGCGGCCTTCGCCGAGCAGTTCCCCGAGGCGGCCATCCTCGTCACCGGGGTCGAGGACCCCGACGCCCGGGCCCACGGCGCCAACGAGTCGCTGCACCTCGGCGAGTTCGAGACCGTCTGCCTCGCCGAGGCCCTGCTGCTCGCCCGGCTCGGCGCGCTGCCGGCCTGAGGCAGGATCGAGCGATGGCCCAGGGCACCTACGTCGAGGACGACTTCCGGCGCGACACGAACTACATCGAGGACCGGGTGACGGTCGACGGTGCGGGGGAGCACGAGTGGCCGGTCGAGGCCGGCCGCTACCGGCTCGTCGTGGCGCGCGCGTGCCCGTGGGCCAACCGGGCGATCATCGTCCGCCGGCTGCTCGGGCTCGAGGACGCCATCTCGATGGGGATCTGCGGACCGACCCACGACGCCGACTCGTGGACCTTCGACCTCGACCCCGGCGGCCTCGACCCGGTCCTGGGCATCCCGCGGATCAAGGACGCGTACGAGAAGCGCTTCCCCGGCTACCCGCGCGGCATCACGGTGCCGGCGCTCGTCGACGTCCCGAGCGGGAAGGTCGTGACCAACGGGTTCGCCCAGCTGACCCTCGACCTCTCGACCCAGTGGCGTGCGCACCACCGCCCGGGCGCGCCGGACCTCTACCCGGAGGCGCTGCGCGAGGAGATGGACGCGGTGATGCAGCGCGTCTACACCGAGGTGAACAACGGCGTGTACCGCTGCGGGTTCGCCGGCACCCAGGCCGCCTACGCCGCCGCCTACGAGCGGCTCTGGACCGCGCTGGACTGGCTGGAGGAGCGGCTCGCGAGGCGGCGCTACCTCATGGGCGAGACCATCACCGAGGCCGACGTCCGGCTGTTCACGACCCTCGCGCGCTTCGACGCCGTCTACCACGGGCACTTCAAGTGCAACCGGCAGAAGCTCACCGAGCTCCCGGTGCTGTGGGCCTACGCTCGCGACCTCTTCCAGACCCCCGGCTTCGGGGACACGACGGACTTCGTCCACGTCAAGAGCCACTACTACGAGGTGCACCGCGACATCAACCCGACCGGGGTCGTGCCGGCCGGCCCGGACCTCGCCGGCTGGGCGACGCCGCACGGCCGCGAGTCCCTCGGCGGGCGCCCGTTCGGCGACGGCACGCCGCCGGGTCCACCGCCGGAGGGCGAGCGGGTGCCGACGGCGCACAACCCGCACGTCGGCGCGGACGGCCTCGTCCACGCCTGACCGCGGTCAGTCCTTGGCGGTCTCGCCGGGCAGGGCGAGCATCCGGTCGAGGGCGACCCGGGCCCAGTGCGCCACCTCGGGGTCGACGTGGATCGGGTTGACGACCCGCCCGTCGACGAGCGACTCGAGCGCCCACACGAGGTGCGGCAGGTCGATGCGGTTCATCGTCGAGCAGTAGCAGACGTTCTTCTCGAGGAAGACGATCCGCTGCTCGGGGAACTGCGCGGCGAGCCGGCGGACCAGGTTGAGCTCGGTGCCGACCGCCCAGGCCGTCCCGGCGGGAGCGGCGGCGATGGTCTTGATGATCTTCTCGGTCGAGCCCACCTCGTCGGCGAGCTCGACGACCTCGTGGCGGCACTCGGGGTGGACGATGCCCCGCACGCCGGGGACCTCGCGGGGGGCCGCCCCGACCGCCTCGACGGAGAACCGGCCGTGGACCGAGCAGTGCCCGCGCCACAGGATCATCGTCGCGTCGCGCAGCTCCTCGGGGGTCAGGCCGCCCATCGGCGTGTGGGGGTCCCAGACGACGCAGCCGTCGAGGGAGCCGCCGAGGTCGCGGACGTAGGTGTTGCGGCCGAGGTGCTGGTCGGGGAGGAAGAGGACCTTGCCGCCCTCGCCGGCCTGCTCGAGCGCCCAGGTGAGGGCGGTCCGCGCGTTCGACGAGGTGCACACCGTGCCGCCGTGTCGCCCGGTGAAGGCCTTGATGGCCGCCGACGAGTTCATGTACGTCACCGGCACGGTGACGTCCGCGACCCCGGCGGCGACGAGCTCGTCCCAGCACTCCTCGACCTGGTCGATCGCGGCCATGTCGGCCATCGAGCAGCCGGCGGCGAGGTCGGGCAGGACGACGGTCTGGGTGTCGGCGGTGAGGACGTCGGCCGACTCGGCCATGAAGTGGACGCCGCAGAAGACGACGTACTCGGCGTCCGGGCGGGCCGCGGCCTCCTTGGCCAGCTTGAAGGAGTCGCCGGTGACGTCGGCGAACTCGATGACCTCGTCGCGCTGGTAGTGGTGACCGAGGACGAAGAGCCGGTCGCCGAGCGCCGCCTTCGCCGCCCGGGCGCGCTCGACGAGCCCGGGGTCGGACGGCGCGGGGAGCTCGCCGGGGCACTCCACCCCGCGCTCGGTGGCGAGGTCGCGGCCGTGGCCGAGGACGAGGAGGGGGAGGGGCGCGGGCCGGGGCTCGCCGGTCGTGGTGCTCACGGCGCCCGATCCTAGGCGCTCAGCCCATGCTCTTCTGGCCGTCGATCGTCTCGCGGATGATGTCGGCGTGCCCGGTGTGGTGCGCGAGCTCGCTGAGGACGTGGACGAACACCCGTCGGGCGCTGCGCCGCTCACCGGGACGGAACCACGGCGCGGGCGGCAGCGGGTGGTCGGCCGAGAGGTCGCAGGTCCGGATGAGCTCGTCGGTGTGGGCCGCCACCTCGCGGTAGAGGGCGACGACGCCCTCGAGCGTCTCGTCCTCCAGCAGCCGGAACTCGCGCGCCCGCGCGTCGAGGTCGGCGTCGTCCCCGCCGGCCATCGCGCCGCGCTCGACGAAGTCGGTCCAGCCCCGCTCGGTGAGGGCGACGTGCTTGACGATGCCGCCGAGGCACAGCTCGCTCGCCGTCGGGGTCAGCCGGGCTTGCTCGTCGGTGAGTCCCTCGACGGTGTGGAGCAGGAAGTGGCGCTGCTGCGCGAGCGCCTCGAGCAGGGCGACCCGCTCGGGGTCGAGGTCGGTGGCGGTGTCGGTCATCGGGGCCTCCTGGGCGCTCGTCGGTGCCCCGACGGTAGGCCCGGCCACCGACACCCCGCGCGGGCTGCGGCGATACGCTCGCCCCGTGCGCGTGCTCATCGCTCCCGACGCCTTCGGGTCGACCCTGGGGCCGGTGCAGACCGCGACCGCGCTGGGGGAGGGCTGGGCCGAGGGGGCCCCGCACGACGACCTCCGGCTGCTCCCGCTCTCGGCCGGCGGGCCGGGCTTCCTCGACGTCCTCGAGCGGGCCGTCGGCGGCACGACCGTCGCGACGACGGTCAGCGACCCCCTCGGCCGCGACGTCCCCGCGGCCGTCCTGCTCGTCGACGAGCCCGACCGGCGCACCGCCTACCTCGAGGCGTCCCAGGCGAGCGGGCTGCACCTGCTCTCGGCCGACGAGCGCGACCCGGCGCTCACGAGCACTTGGGGGGTCGGCCAGCTCCTCGAGACCGCCCTCCAGGAGGGTGCCGGCCGCATCGTCGTCGGCGTCGGCGGCGGCGCGACGAACGACGCCGGAGCCGGCCTGCTGGCCGCCCTCGGCGCCGGCCCGGCCTCCGCCCTGGCCCGCGGCGGCCTCGCCCTGCGCGACGCCGGCGCGGACGCGCTCGCCGGGCTGCCCGACGTCGTCGAGCGGTTCGCCGCGGTCGAGATCGTCCTCGCGACCGACGACCTCATCCCGCTCCTCGGGCTGTCCGGCACCAGCGCCGTCGACGCACCGGGCAAGGGGGCGACGCCGCAGACCGCCCAGGACCTCGAGGGCGCGCTCGGCCACTTCACCGACCTGCTGACCCGCGCCCTGCCGCACCCGCCCCTCGACCTGCTGACCGGGGCCCCCCGCCGACTGGACCGCGAGCCGGGCGCGGGGGCCGCCGGCGGCCTCGGCTACGCCCTGCTCGCCCTCGGTGCCCGGCAGGCCGGCGCGGTGAGCGAGGTGCTGCGGGTCACCGGCTTCGACGTCGCGGCCGCCGGCAGCGACCTCGTCGTCACCGCCACCGGGCGGCTGGACTGGACCGCCGTGCGCGGGTCGGTCGTGTCCGGGGTCGCCGAGGCGACGATGGCCACCGGGCGCCCCGCGGTCGTCGTCGCGGGCGAGCTCCTCGTCGGCCGCCGCGAGACGATGTCGATGGGCCTTGCCGGCTGCTACGCCGTCGCCGACCACCCGCGCGAGGTCGAGGCGATGGTCGCCGACCCGGTCGCCACGCTCCGGGCCCGCGCGGCCCGGGTCGCGCGCACCTGGTCCCCGGCGCGGTGAGGCCCCGCGCCGTCGTCCCCGGGCGGGGCGATGGCCCGGACGGTCCGGCCCGCGACGTACAGTGGAGGAACCCCGGGAACACCGGGCCCGTCCCCGCGGTTCACCCCACGAGGCCGGGTCACCGGCCCCGAGCACGCGCCCGCCACGGACGCGCCCCAGACCCACAGCACCGAGGAGTCCTCACCATGAGCGACCAGCTCCAGACCACCGAGGCCACCCCCGAGGTCGCCGCGCACGGCGTCCTCCTCACCGACGTCGCCGCCTCGAAGGTCGCCTCCCTGCTCGCGCAGGAGGGTCGCGACGACCTGCGGCTGCGCGTCGGCGTCCAGCCGGGCGGCTGCTCCGGCCTCATCTACCAGCTCTACTTCGACGAGCGCACCCTCGACGGCGACCTCGTGCGCGACTTCGAGGGCGTCGAGGTCGTCGTCGACCGGATGAGCGCCCCGTACCTCGAGGGCGCGACGATCGACTTCTCCGACACCATCGAGAAGCAGGGCTTCACGATCGACAACCCCAACGCGGGCAGCTCCTGCGCCTGCGGCGACAGCTTCAGCTGACGCCCCCGGACGGGCCCGGACCTCCTCGGGGGGTCCGGGCCCGTCCGCGTCCCCGGGGTCCGGGTAGGTTGCTCGCGTGCAGATCGCCGTCGCCGGGTCCATCGCCACCGACCACCTCATGACCTTCCGCGGGAGGTTCGCCGACTCCCTCGTCGTCGAGCAGCTCGACAAGATCTCGGTCAGCTTCCTCGCCGACCGGCTGGAGATCCGCCGCGGCGGGGTGGCCGGGAACATCTGCTTCGGGATGGCCGTGCTGGGGGCGCGCCCGCTGCTCATCGGCGCCGCCGGCGAGGACTTCGGCGACTACCGCAGCTGGCTGACCCGGCACGGCGTCGTCACCGACCACGTGCACGTCTCGGACACCCAGCACACCGCCCGGTTCGTCTGCACGACCGACGACGACATGGCCCAGATCGCGACGTTCTACTCCGGGGCGATGTCCGAGGCCCGGATGATCGAGCTCGGTCCGATCCACGAGCGGTGGGACCTCGACCTCGTCCTCGTCGGCGCCGACGACCCCGAGGCGATGCTCCGGCACACCGAGGAGTGCCGGGCGCGGGGCATCCCCTTCGTCGCCGACCCCTCCCAGCAGCTGGCCTTCGCCGACGGGCCGTTCATCCGCAAGCTCGTCGACGGCGCCGACATCCTCATCACCAACGAGTACGAGTCGCACCTCACCTCGACCAAGACCGGCTGGAGCCAGGAGGAGATCGACGACCGGGTGACCACCCGCGTCGTGACCCTCGGCAAGGACGGCGCCGAGATCCGCACCCGCGGCGCCGACCCGGTCCACGTGCCGGTGGCGGGTGAGGTCGAGCGGGTGGACCCCACCGGGGTGGGCGACGCCTTCCGCGCCGGGTTCCTCGTCGGGCTGGCCGGGCGGCTCTCGCACGAGCGGTGCGCGCAGATCGGCTCGGTGCTCGCGGCGTACGTCCTCGAGACGGTGGGCACCCAGGAGTACTCGGTCGGTCGGAGCGGGTTCCTCGACCGGGTCACGGCGGCCTACGGCGCCGAGGCGGCGGCGGACATCGCCCCGCACGTGCGCACCGCCCGCGACTGAGGGCCCGGAGGCCCCCGGTGGTCTTCCCGCCCGTCGAGCCGCCGCACACCGGCTGGCTCCTCGACGCCGCCCGGGCCACGCCGGGGGACGACCTCGTCGCGGCAGGCGCCGACCTCGAGCCCGGCACCCTCCTCGAGGCCTACCGGCTGGGGCTCTTCCCGATGGGCCTGGGCCGGGACGGGCGGGGGACGGTCGGCTGGTGGTCGCCCGACCCCCGCGGCGTCATCCCGGCGGGAGCCCTGCGCGTGCGGCCGTCGCTGCGCAAGGTGCTCGGCCGCTTCGAGGTGAGCGTCGACCGGGCCTTCGCCGACGTCGTCGCCGGCTGCGCCGACCCGGCGCGCGAGGGCCGCTGGATCACGCCGGAGGTGGAGGCGGCCTACACGCGCCTCCACGAGCTCGGGTGGGCGCACAGCGTCGAGGTCTGGCGAGACGGCGAGCTCGTCGGCGGCCTCTACGGCGTGTCCGTCGGCGGCCTGTTCGCCGGGGAGTCGATGTTCCACCGCGTCCGCGACGCCTCCAAGGTGGCGCTCGTCGCGCTGGTCCGCCGGTTCGAGGCCGACGGCGACCCGCGCCGGCTGGTCGACGTGCAGTGGGCGACCGACCACCTGCGCCGGCTCGGGGCCCGGGAGTGGCCGCGCGAGGAGTACCTGCGCCGCCTCGCCGTCGCGCTCGAGGCGCCTCAGGTCGACCTCGCGGCCGAGGCTCCGTCGACGAGCACGGTGTAGCGGGTCCAGCCCTCCTCGTCGGCCAGGGTCACGGTGTGCCCGCGCATCCGGGCCCAGGCCGGGACGTCGGAGCGAGCTGCGACGTCGTCGGCGAGGAGGACCACGACGTCACCGGGGGAGAGGTCGCGGGCGACCCGGGCGACCCGGACGACGGGCACGGGGCAGCGCGTGCCCCGGGCGTCGACGAGTGCGGGCTCGCTCACAGGTCCTCGGTCCCCATCCGGCGCCGGACCGTCCGCACGGCGTCCGTCAGCTCGGCCCGGAGGCGCTCGACGTCGGCCTCCCGGCCCGGGGAGACCGAGGCGAGCGGCAGGACGACCCGCACGTTGCCGTGGGTCAGCACCCCCATCGCGGCGAGCACGTGGCTCGGACGCAGGACGCTCGAGGTGCAGGCCGAGCCGGAGGCGACGGCGAGCCCGCGCCGGGCCAGCTCGTCGACGAGCGCCTCGCCGTCGGCGAGCAGGACGCTGAAGGTGACGACGTGGGGGAGGCGGTCGTCGGGGTCGCCGAGCACCTCGACGTCGCGGATGCCGGCGGCCGCGGCCCGCACCCGGGCGACGAGCGCGCGGGCCTGCGTGGCGTCCTCGGCGGCCGCGGCCTCGGTCTGCCGCCACGCCTCGGCCGCGGCGAGGACCAGCGGGACCCAGGGCGCCGCGAGGACCCGCCCCTGCTCGGCCTCGGCCCGGGGGCCGGGGAGGGACCAGCGGGTGCCGGTGCGCACCCCGAGCAGGCCGAGCGGCGGCCCACCGAAGGAGGCGGCGTCGGCCACGACGACCGACCCCTCGGGGCCGAGCGGGTCGCGCCCGAGCGATGCCGTGGCGTCGAGGAGGAGGGGGACACCGGCGGCGCGGGCGGCGGCGTCGAGCGTCGCGACCGGTTGCCGGGTGCCGACCTCGCCGTTCGCCGTCTGGAGGACGGCCGCGGCGACCCCCGGCGCGGCGACCGCCGCCACCCAGGCCGCCGCGTCGACCCGGCCGAGCCCGTCGACCGGGACCGGGGCGGCGTCCCCGGCCCGCAGGAGGAGCACCGAGCGCTCGGCGGCTCCAGCGACGACGACGTCACCGGTCCGGCGCCGGGCGTGGCGCAGGCCCTCGAGCCCGACGGCGAGGGCGTCCTCGGCGCTCGGGTGGACGGAGAGCTCACCGGGCCGGACGCCGAGCGCCCCGGCCAGCACGGCCCGCGCCGTGTCGAGGTGGGCCCGGGCGGCGCGGCCGGGACCGTGGACCCGCGTCGGGTCGGCCCACGCCACGCCGACGGCCGCCTCGAGGGTGCGGGCGGCGAGCGGGTGGAGCGGCCCGCGGGAGGCGTCGAGGACCCCCTCGGCGGGCGCGTCCGCCGGCCCCGCGCGGACGCCCTCCGGGGACGGTTCAACAGGGCTGTGCGGCACGGCTCGACGGTAGCCCCCCTGCATGCCTCCCGAGGTACCCGTGCAGTAGGGTTTGCTGCGATCGTCCTCGCTCCTCGACACGAAGGGTGCAGCGGTGCGCCAGCACGACTCCTCCACGCCCGGCCGACCGTTCCGGCGCCGCGGCGCCCTGGTCCTCGCCGGCGTCCTGGGCACCCTCGCCCTGGGCGGCTGCGCCAGCGGCGACCTGCGCGGTGACGCCTCCACCGGATGGCTCCCGCACGCGGTCACCGAGGGCGGCGAGCGCGTCACCACGCTGTGGATCGGCGCCTGGATCACGCTCATCGGCGTCGGCCTGCTCGTCATCGGCCTCATCGTCTGGTGCATCGGCGCGTACCGCCGCCACCAGGACGACACCGAGCTGCCGGTCCAGCTGCGCTACAACATCCCGATCGAGATCCTCTACACGGTCGTCCCGATGCTCATGGTCGTCGTGTTCTTCTACTACACGGCCCGCGACGAGTCGGCCCTCGTCGACACCTCGAAGAAGCCCGACGTGACGATCAACGTCGTCGGCAAGCAGTGGAGCTGGGACTTCAACTACCTCGACGACGACGTGCACGAGGTGGGCACCCAGGCCATCCTCACCGGCGAGCCCGGCGCCGAGAAGACCATCCCGACCCTCTACCTGCCGGTCGGTGAGCGCGTCGAGTTCGTCCTCACCTCGCGCGACGTCATCCACTCGTTCTGGGTGCCGGCCTTCCTCCAGAAGATGGACATCATCCCGGGGCGGGTCAACCGCTTCCAGGTCGTGCCGACCGTGGAGGGGCAGTTCAAGGGCAAGTGCGCCGAGCTGTGCGGCGCCTACCACTCCCAGATGCTCTTCAACGTCAAGGTCGTCTCGCGCGCCGACTACGACCAGCACATGGCCGACCTGCGGGCGGCCGACCAGACGGGCCTGCTGGGCAACACGCTCAACCGCGAGCAGCTGATGCAGGGTCAGACCGTCCCGACCGGCGGAGGGAACTGAGCATGAGCGCCGCGACCGACACCACGATGCTCCGCGAGGCGGGCGCCCCCGCGCGCACCCGCCGCCTGTCGCCGGGCGCGACCGTCGTGAAGTGGGCGACGACGACCGACCACAAGGTCATCGGCAACCTCTACTTCATCACCTCGTTCGCCTGGTTCCTCGTCGGCGGCGTGATGGCCCTGCTCATCCGGGCCGAGCTCGCCGAGCCGGGGCTGCAGATCGTCGACAACCCCGACCAGTACAACCAGCTGTTCACGATGCACGGCACGATCATGCTGCTGCTCTTCGCGACACCGCTGTTCGCCGGCTTCGCCAACGCGCTGATGCCGCTGCAGATCGGGGCGCCCGACGTCTCGTTCCCGCGGCTGAACATGTTCGCCTACTGGCTCTACCTCTTCGGTGGCCTGATCGCCGGCGCCGGCTTCCTCACCCCCAACGGCGCCGCGGCGTTCGGCTGGTTCGCCTACGCCCCGCTCTCGGACAGCACCTACAGCCCGGGCATCGGCGGCGACCTGTGGGTCTTCGGCCTCGCGCTCAGCGGCTTCGGCACCATCCTCGGCGCGGTCAACTTCATCACGACGATCCTCACCATGCGCGCGCCGGGCATGACGATGTTCCGGATGCCGGTCTTCACGTGGACGGTGCTCGTCACCTCCATCCTCGTGATCCTCGTCTTCCCGGCCCTCGCCGCGGCCCTCTTCGCGCTCGGCGCCGACCGACGGTTCGGAGCGCACATCTTCGAGGCCTCCAGCGGTGGGGCGCTGATGTGGCAGCACATCTTCTGGTTCTTCGGGCACCCCGAGGTCTACATCATCGCCCTGCCGTTCTTCGGGATCATCTCCGAGGTCCTGCCCGCCTTCTCGCGCAAGCCGATCTTCGGGTACAAGACCCTCGTCTACGCCACGATCGCCATCGCGGCCCTCTCGGTCAGCGTCTGGGCCCACCACATGTACGTCACCGGCCAGGTGCTGCTGCCCTTCTTCGCGATCATGACGATGCTCATCGCCGTGCCGACCGGCGTGAAGTTCTTCAACTGGATCGGCACGATGTGGGGCGGCAAGCTGGACTTCTCCACCCCCCTGCTCTGGGCGCTCGGGTTCCTCGTCACCTTCCTCTTCGGCGGCCTGACCGGCGTCATCCTCGCCAGCCCGGCGCTGGACTTCCAGCTCTCGGACAGCTACTTCGTCGTCGCCCACTTCCACTACGTCGTCTTCGGCACCGTCGTCTTCGCGATGTTCGCCGGGTTCTACTTCTGGTGGCCCAAGCTGACCGGCCGGATGCTCGACGAGAAGCTCGGCAAGGTCCACTTCTGGATGCTGTTCATCGGCTTCCACACGACGTTCTTCGTCCAGCACATCCTCGGCGCGCAGGGCATGCCCCGGCGCTACGCCGACTACATGCCCGAGGACGGCTTCACGCTGGGCAACCAGATCTCGACCGCCGGTGCCTTCCTCCTCGGCGCCTCGATGATCCCGTTCCTGTACAACGTCTGGAAGACGTGGCGGTACGCGCCTCTCGTCGAGACCGACGACCCGTGGGGCTACGGCGCGTCGCTGGAGTGGGCCACCTCGTGCCCGCCGCCCCGGCACAACTTCGACCGCATCCCCCGGATCCGGTCCGAGCGACCCGCGTTCGACCTGCACCACCCGGAGGCCGCCGTCGCCGGCGTCCACGACGCGGGGCACTCGGGCGACAGCGGGCTGGTCTCGGCCCTCGGCCCGGCCGACCTGCACGACAAGGCCTTCGTCGACGAGCGCAAGGAGGACTGACCGATGCGCGCGATGGAACGACTCGGCATGCTCGTCGGGGTCTTCGCCTTCACGATGGCCACCATCTACGGGCTCTGGACCTCGTCCACGACCCTCGGGACCGAGTGGGTCGGGACGATCGGGCTCATCCTCGGTGGCCTGCTCGGGTTCATGATCGCCTGGTACGTGTGGATGACCCGCCGCAAGCTGGACATCGACCCGTCCGACGACCCCCTGGGGGAGATCGACGAGATCCAGGGCGAGTACGGCTTCTTCAGCCCGCACAGCTGGCAGCCGCTCTTCCTCGGCGCCGCGGCCGCGACCTGCTTCCTCGGCCTCGCCGTCGGCTGGTGGCTCTTCATCATCGGGGCGTTCTTCGCGATCCCTGCCCTCGTGGGCTGGACCTTCGAGTACTGGAAGGGCCCGCACGCCCTCTGAGCGCCGCGATCGGCCTCAGCCCCACCCGAGCTCGTGGAGGGCGTCGTCGTCGATGCCGAAGTGGTGCGCGATCTCGTGCACGACGGTCACGGCGATCTCCTCGGTCAGCTCCTCGAGGTCCTCGCACATCCGGGTCAGCGGCCCGCGGAACAGGACGATCCGGTCGGGCAGCGCACCGGCCCCCCAGCCGTCCCCGCGCTCGGTGAGCGGCACGCCGTCGTAGACGCCGAGCAGCTCCGGGTCGTCGGCGGGCGGCTCCTCCTCGACGAGGAAGACGACGTTGTCGAGCATCGCCATCAGCTCCTCGGGCACCTCGTCGAGGGCGTCCTCGACGATCGCGTCGAACTGCTCGGGAGTCAGCGGGCGCACGTGTGTCACGTCCCCGGGGCCCGCAGGCCGCGCAGGGCCGCCCAGCCGAGCGGACGGCCGTTCCAGCGGGCGGTGAGGACGCCGTCCTCCCCGCGCAGGTGGAGCACGTGCGGGGTCGCCGTCGCGGCGACGCGGGCCTCGAGGACCCCGGGGGCGCTCCAGCCGGCGGAGGCCGAGAACGGGCCGTCGGTGTCCTCCCACGCGCCGTCGCCGGCCGCGAGGACGAGCTCGGCGCCGTCGTCGACGACGAGCCGCCACGGGGCGTGCGTGCTTCCGCTGGCCTCGACCCGCAGGGAGCGCAGCGCGGGGTGGTCCTCGTCGGGCGCGTGGGCGAAGGTCCACGGCCCGGGACGGTCCGGTGCCGCCGTCGACGCGGCGGGTGGGAGCGCGGCGGCACCGAGCCGCTCGAGGAGCCGGGCGTGGGCCGCGTCGTCCCGAGGGAGCGGGCCGTCGGCCAGGGCCGCGAGCAGCTCCTCCCACACGGCGTCGAGGAGGGCCTGGGTGTCGGTGCTGCACGAGGTGACGGCCACGACCAGCTCGGCGGCCGGGTGGACGAGGGCGTACTGGCCCCACGCGCCGTCGGCCCGGAACCCGTCGTGCCGGGAGCGCCACACCTGGTAGCCGTAGCCCTGGTGCCAGTCCGTCGGGTCGGGGTGCGCGGTGGTGTCGACGCGGAACCCGGTCATCCGCCCCACCCAGCCCTCCGGGAGCAACCGGCGGCCCTGCCACACCCCGTCGAGGCGGAGCAGCTCGCCGAGCCGCGCGATGCCCTCGGTGTTCAGGTGCATCCCCGAGTACCCGATGTCGAGGCCGTCGCTGCGGGGCCGGGCCGACACCTCGACGCCGAGCGGGTCGAGCAGCCGGGGGCGCAGGTGGTCGAGCAGCCGCTCGCCGGTGCGCCGCTGGACCGCCAGGGCCGCCATGAGCGTGGCCCCGTTGTGGTAGACGAACCAGGAGCCCGGTTCCTCCTCGGGCTCGCGGGAGAGGAAGTGCCGCGGGAAGTCGCCGTCGGCCATCAGCCAGTCGAGGGTGTCCTCGCGGTGGCCGGTCGACATCGACAGGACGTGGTGCAGGGTCAGCCGAGCAGCACGGGGTCCGGCGACGTCGGCCGCCTCGGGGAAGAGGTCGACGAGCCGGTCCTCGAGCGAGATGACCCCCTCGGCGACGGCCAGGCCGGCGGCGCAGCCGGTGAGCGTCTTGCTCACCGAGTAGACCAGCTGGGCACTGTCGGCCCGGTAGGGCGCCCAGGCGGCCTCGGCGACGACCCGGCCGCGGCGGAGCACGGTCAGCCCGTGCGCCTCGACCCCGACCGCCGCCCAGCGGGTGAGGAGGGCGTCGAGGGCGGCGGGCAGCACACCCTCGTCCTCGGGCCGCGAGCGGGGCAGGGGCGTCGGCACCGGCGTCGTCACGCGCTCCAGCCTAGGCGCGCGGGCCGGGACGCACCGAGGCCGCACCCGGCGAGCGGGTGCGGCCTCGGTGGACGAGCGGGGTCAGTGCCGCTCGGCAGCCCCCGCGGACTCGACCTCGCCGGCGTGCGCCGGGGCCTCGATGGCCTCGGTCTCGTGGCCGTGGTGGTGGGCGGCCGCGAGCTCGGCCGGGGTGACCGGGTTGACGGCGTCGGCGAAGTAGAAGCGCGAGAGCCGTTCCCGCAGGCGGTCCTTGCGTGCCGCGGGCCGGGCCACGCCGTGCTCGTCGACCTCGGGCTCGAGCTGCAGCGGGGCGACGGCGTCGTGCTGGACGAGGAGCCACTGGTCCTCGGGCAGCCCGGCCTCGTGCCGCTCGAAGAACCGGCCGTCCGGGGTGCGGACGATGGTGCCGGACTCGCGGCCGTGGAGGACCGTGTCCCGGTCACGCCGCTGGAGCGAGAGGCAGACCCGCTTGGTCACCCAGAACACGATCGGCGGCGCGACGAAGAGGGCGATCCGGAAGAACCACGTGATGTCGTTGATCGACATCCCGAGCTTGATCGCCATGATGTCGTTGCCGGCGGCGAACATGAACACCGTGTAGGCCGTGATGCCGGCCATCCCGATGCCGGTGCGGGTCGGGGCGTTGCGCGGCCGGTCGAGCAGGTGGTGCTCCCGCTGGTCGCCGGTGACCCACCGTTCGAGGAACGGGTAGATCCCGAGGACGGTGTAGACGAGCGGCAGCAGGACGAGCGCGCCGAGCGCGATGTTCAGCGACAGCGTGAAGCCGAGGAAGTGGAACTCCAGCCAGCCGGGCAGCAGCCGCAGCGCGCCGTCGGCGAAGCCCATGTACCAGTCCGGCTGCGAGCCCGCGGTGACGGGGGAGGGGTCGTAGGGCCCGTACGCCCAGATCGGGTTGATCTGGACCAGGGCGCCCATGAGGGCGATGACGCCGAAGACGATGAAGAAGAAGCCACCGGCCTTCGCGGCGTACACCGGCATCACCGGGTAGCCGACGACGTTGTCGTTGGTACGGCCCGGCCCGGGGTACTGCGTGTGCTTCTGCAGCGCGACGAGCCCGATGTGGGCGGTGAACAGCCCGACGAGGATCGCCGGGATGAGCAGCACGTGGGCGGAGTACAGCCGCGGGATGATCATCTCGCCGGGGAAGGGCCCACCGAAGATGCCGTACACCAGGTAGGTACCGATGACGGGTGAGGTCTGGGTGAAGCCCGCCATCGCGCGGATGCCGGTGCCCGAGAGCAGGTCGTCGGGCAGGGAGTAGCCGGCGAAGCCCTCGATGATCGCGAGCAGCGCGAGGAAGGTGCCGATGACCCAGTTGATCTCGCGCGGCTTGCGGAACGCCCCGGTGAAGAACACCCGGAACATGTGGACGGTCAGCGCGACGATGAACATCAGCGCCGCCCAGTGGTGGATCTGGCGGATGATCAGCCCGCCCTTGATGTCGAACGAGATGTGCAGCGTCGAGGAGTACGCCTCGGACATCGACTGGCCACGCAGCGGCACGTACGAGCCGTCGTAGATCGTGTGGCCGGCACTGGGGATGAACCAGAAGGTGAGGAAGGCGCCGGTGATGAGGCAGATGATCATCGAGTACATCGCGATCTCACCGAGCATGAAGGACCAGTGGTCCGGGAAGACCTTCTTCATGAGGTAGCCGACCGGCTTGGCGGCGCCGGTGCGGTCGTCGACCCAGCCGGCGACCCCGCCGATCTTCTTCGCGGCGGCCGAGGGGGCGACGTGGCGCGGCCCGTCGCCGGCGCGGAGGGCGTCGGCCGGACGCGCGCCGTCGGTCGTGGTGTGGGTGCTCACTGTCCACGCTCCCAGAAGCTCGGGCCGACCGCCTCGCGGAACGGCTGTGCGGAGACGAGGTAGCCCTCGTCGTCGACCGTGATCTTCAATTGTGGCAGCGGACGCTTCGCGGGGCCGAAGATGACCTTGCAGTCCTGGGTCACGTCGAAGGTCGACTGGTGGCACGGGCAGAGCAGGTGGTGGGTCTGCTGCTCGTAGAGGCCGACCGGACAGCCGACGTGGGTGCAGATCTTGGAGTAGGCGACGATGCCCTCGTGGCCCCAGGCGAGCTCCTTCTGGGACTGGATCTGCGAGGGGTCGAGCCGCATGAGGAGCACGGCCGCCTTGGCCTTCTCCTCGAGGAGGTGCTTCGCGCCGCCCTCACCGGTCTCCGGGTTCGGCAGCAGGCCCTCGGGCATGACGTGGAAGACCGACCCGATCGTGACGTCCGAGGCCTTGATCGGCTCGTTCTCGGGGTCCTTCATGAGGCGCAGCGGCTTGAACGTGGGCTCCTCGCCCGGGCCGCTCGGGCCGCCGTTCCACCAGGTGAGCGAGAGGCTCTTCTGCGGCATCGGGCCGAGCGAACCGCCGACCTGGAGGGCGAGGCCGAGCGGGAAGAGGGCCATGGCGCCGCCGAGCGTGTACTTGATGAGGGGGCGGCGGGTGATCTGCGACTTCCCGCCCTCCTCGGTCATGACCCGGACCGCCTCGGCGCGGTCGGCGTCGCTGGCCCGCATCGGGTGACGCTCCTCGACCACCTCGTGGTCGGGCATGAGGGTCTTGGCCCAGTGGACCGCGCCGAGGCCGATGCCGAGCAGGCTGAGCGCGAGGCAGACCCCGAGGCCGACGTTCGTGGCGCTCGTCTCGCCGACGCCGGGGACGAAGACGGTCTGGTTCACGTCGAGGGCGAAGTACAGGACGATGAAGAGCAGGGTCCCGAGGATGGAGATGCCGAAGAGCGTGGCGACCTGCTTCTCGGCCCGCCGCGCGGCGGCCTCGTCGAGGTCGGCCATCCGCGGGACGTGCGTGGGCAGGCCCGGGTTGGTGAACCGCTCGGGGAGGCCGCCCGTCCCGACGACGTGGCCCTCGTCGAGGCGCACGGCGCTGCCGTGGCCGTCGGTGGGCGTCACCTCGGTGCCGGGTGCGGTGTGGTCCTGCTCGTTCATCGGGGTACCGATCTGTCGTCGACGGAAGGGGAGCGGCGGGCGGTCAGGCGGCCTTGGAACCGAGCCAGACGGCGCATCCGACGAGGATGCCGAGACCGAAGACCCAGGCGAACATGCCCTCGGTCACCGGGCCGAGCGACCCGAGCGTGAGGCCACCCGGGTTCTCCTGCTTGTTGATCGTGTCGAGGAAGGCGATGATGTTCCGCTTGTTCTCGGGCGACATGTTCGCGTCGTTGAACACCGGCATGCTCTGCGGGCCGGTGGCCATCGCCTCGTAGATGTGCTTGCCGGAGACGTCCTTGAGGGACGGGGCGTACTTGCCGCGGGTCAGGGCACCGCCGGATCCGGCGAAGTTGTGGCACATCGCGCAGTTGACGCGGAAGAGCTCACCGCCCATCGCGGGGTCGCCCTTGGTCGGGTCGACGGCCTCCTCGCTGGGGACGCTCGGACCGGGGGCGAGGGAGGCGACGTACGCGGCGAGCGCGTCGATCTGCTCCTGGCTGAACTTCACCGTCTTCGAGCGCGCGGCCTGGGTGCCCGGCTGGGTCATCGGCATCCGGCCGGTGCCGACCTGGAAGTCGACGGCGGCGGCGCCGACCCCGGCGAGCGGCGGGCCGGCGATCTGGTTGCCGTTGCCGGTCTGGCGGCCCTCGGCGTTGACGCCGTGGCAGGTCGCGCAGTTCGCGCGGAAGAGCGACTTGCCCTCCTCGACCGACTGGGCCGGCAGCGCCTGCGTCGTGGCGTCCGCGGGCTCCGGCGCGACGGCGGCGTACACGGCGCCGGTGAGGAAGAGGCCGAGCATGAGGAGGACGGCGATCGCCGCCGGGTGCCGGCGGCGGGCTGCCAGTGCGTTCACGATGCTTCCTGTCGTCTGCTGCGTGTCGAGTGTGTGTCGAGTCGGCGTGCGGGAGAGGTCACTTCAGGACGTAGATCATGAGGAACAGGGCGATCCAGACCACGTCGACGAAGTGCCAGTAGTACGACGTGACGACCGCGCCGGTGGCCTGCGCGTGGCTGTAGCGGCGGGTGGTGAAGGTACGCCCGAGGATGAGGAGGAAGGCGATGAGGCCACCCGTCACGTGCATCCCGTGGAAGCCGGTGGCGAGGTAGAAGATCGACCCGTAGGAGTCGGAGGAGAGGGTGATGCCCTCGGTGACGAGCGTGGCGTACTCGAACACCTGGCCGGCGATGAACACGGCGCCGAAGACGTACGTGAGGACGTACCACTCGCGCATGCCCCACGTGCTGACCTTGAGCAGCGACGTGCCGGCCGGGCGGGCGACCACCCCGCGCTCGGCCTGGAGGACGCCGAGCTGGCACCACACCGAGGACACGACGAGGATGATCGTGTTGAGCGTCGCGTACGGGACGTTGAGCGTCGCCGCGTGGTCCTTCCACAGGTCCGGGAGGTGGCCGCGCAGCGTGAAGTAGAACGCGAAGAGCGCCGCGAAGAACATCAGCTCGCTGGAGAGCCACACCATGGTGCCGACGGCGACCATGTTCGGCCGCGTCGCGGGGCCCTGGCCGGGGATGGACGGGACCGGTCCCGCGTGCTTGACCGAAGCTGCTGCAGAAGTCGCCACGGACGGCATTATGCCGACACCGGAGGGGGTCTGACGAGGCGACCCCCCGAAACGCTCGACAACGAGTCGCCACGGCGGCCTGTTCCCGGTGAGCGGGCGTGTCGGGCGGCGCGGCGGCCCCTCGCTACGATGCCTGCATGAGCGATGCGCACGCCCCCGCGGGCCCGTCCACGCAGGCCACCGACGGCATCCACCGCGTCCGGGTCCTCCTCTACAGCGACGACATCACCACCCGCGACGCCGTGCGGGCGGCGGCCGGCCGCCGGCCGGCCCGCGACGTCGAGGTCGTCTCGTGGCAGGAGTGCGCGACGGCGGAGGCGGTCGTCGAGGCGATGGACGCGGGCGGCATCGACGTCGCGGTGCTCGACGGCGAGGCCACGCCCACCGGGGGCCTGGGCCTGTGCCGCCAGCTGAAGAACGAGATCTTCCGCTGCCCGCCGGTCCTCGTCCTCACCGGCCGCCCGCAGGACGCCTGGCTCGCCGCCTGGTCGCTCGCCGACGACGCCGTGCCGCACCCGCTCGACCCCATCGCGGTCGCCGAGGCCATCGCCCGGCTCGCCCGCGAGCGGGTCGCCGTCGGCTGACGCGCGTGGCCCCCACGCCGACCGGCGACCTCACCTGGCCGGACCTCCTCGCCGCCCTGCTCCGCCGCGAGGACCTCTCCACCGACGCCGCCCGCTGGGCGATGGACCAGGTGATGGCCGGCGAGGCCTCGCCGGTGCAGCTGGCCGGCTTCCTCGTCGCGCTGCGGGCCAAGGGCGAGACGGTCGAGGAGCTGCGCGGCCTCGCCGACATGATGCTCGAGCACGCGCACCGCATCGAGGTCCCGGGGCCGAGCACCGACATCGTCGGCACCGGTGGCGACCGGATGCACTCGGTCAACATCTCGACGATGGCCTCGGTCGTCGTCGCCTCGACCGGGCTGCGGGTCGTCAAGCACGGCAACCGCGCGGCCTCCTCGTCCTCCGGCTCGGCCGACGTCCTCGAGGAGCTCGGGGTCGACCTCTCGCTCGCCCCGGACCGGGTCGCGGAGGTGGCCCACCGGGTCGGCATCACCTTCTGCTTCGCCGCGGCGTTCCACCCCTCGATGCGGCACGCGGCGGTGGCGCGGTCGGGCCTCGGGGTGGGCACGGCGTTCAACGCGCTCGGTCCGCTGACCAACCCGGGCCAGCCCACCTACGCGGCCGTCGGGGTCGCCGACGCCCGCATCGCGCCGCTCATCGCCGGGGTGTTCGCCGGGCGCGGCCGCGCGGCCGCCGTGTTCCGCGGTGACGACGGCCTCGACGAGCTGACCCTCGCGACGACGTCGACGGTCTGGTGGGTCCGTGACGGCGCGGTCACCGAGCTGTCGGTCGGCCCCGACGACGTCGAGCTGGCTCCGGCGCCGGTCGAGGCGCTGCGCGGGGGAGACCCCGCGTTCAACGCCGAGGTCGCGCGGCGGGTGTTCGCCGGTGACGCCGGCCCGGTGCGCGACGCGGTGGTCCTCAACGCGGGGATGGCCCTGGCGGTCGCGGCCGGGCTCGACGGCACGCCGTCGGACGCGACCCTCGCCGAGGCGCTGGCCGCCGGGGTGCGGCGGGCCGAGCACGCCCTCGACGCCGGGGACGCCGCCGCGCTGCTTGACCGGTGGGTCTCGACGACCCGCGAGCTCGCCGGCGCCTGACCGCGCCGGGCGGTGGTCCGGTCAGTCCTCGATGCCGAGGCTGAACGCCGACTCGAGGTCGTGCGAGGAGTAGGTGCGGAAGGCGATGTGCGTGTTCGTGCCCGTCACGCCCGTGACCTTGTTGAGCCGGTCGGCGATGACGTCGGCGAGCGCCTCGTGCCGGCGCACCCGCACCATCGCGACGAGGTCGGCGTCGCCGGCCACGGAGTAGACCTCGGTGACGCCCTCGAGGTCGGCGATCTCCTGCGCCACCTCGGGGATGCGGTCGACGTCGGCGCTGATGAGGACGATGGCGGTGATCACGCGGTCAGCCTAGCCACCCGCGGGCCGGCTCACAGGGTGCGGTCGAGCAGGTCGCGCAGCACGGTGAAGTGCCGTTCGGCGCCCGCCTCCTGGTACATCGAGGTGTCGGCCATCGTGTAGCCGTGCGGCGCGTCCGGGTACACCTCGTTGCGCACGGTGAGGCCGGCGTCCGCGGCGGCGGCGCCGAGGGCGGCCACCGCCTCGGGCGGCATCGACCGGTCGCCGTCGGCGTGGCCGAAGACGAGCTCGGCGCGGGTGGTGGCCAGGCCGAGGTGCGGGCTGTCCGGAGCGTCCGTGACCAGGCCCCCGCCGTGGAAGCCGCCGCAGGCCGCGACGACGTCTGGGCGCAGCGCGGCCGCGCGCAGGGCCAGCCGGGCCCCCATGCAGTAGCCGGTGACGCCCACCCGGTCGCCGGTGACGCCCTCGAGCCCGGTGAGGTGCTCGAGGTAGGCGGCGAGGTCCGGGACGGCGAGGTCGGTGGTCAGCGCGGCGACCCGGGGCATGGCGAGGCCCATGAAGGCCTCCCGGCCCTCGGGGGTGCGCAGGTCGCCGGTCGGCATCAGCTCGGCGACCGTGCCGGAGCGGTGGAAGACGTTGGGGGCGAGGACGACGTAGCCCCAGGACGCGATGCGGTCGCACATCGCGGCGATCCGGGGGCGCAGGCCGATGGCGTCCATGACGAGGAGGACGCCGGGGCCCTGGCCCGACGGGGGCCGTGAGAGGTGGGCCTCGGCACGGCCGCCGGGGACGGGGACGTCGACGAGGTGGAGGTCGCTCACCTTGGCGACGCTACGCCGGGGGCGGCCGCGTCCGTCCGCCGGGGCGACCTCGCGTCGCCGCGGCGGCCATGCCTCGCCGGGGTGCCATGGCACCCCGGCGACGCAGGACCAGGGAGGCGGGGCGAGGCTGGGGCGGCGGGACGACGTGGGGGACGACGGGTCAGCCGCGCACGAGGCAGAAGGGGTGGCCCGCCGGGTCGAGGTAGACCCGGAAGCCGCCGTTCTCCGAGGGCTGGTGCTCGTGCACGGTCGCCCCGGCGGCGAGGACCGCCGGCTCGGCGGCGGCGATGTCGGGCACCGAGAGGTCGAGGTGCACCTGCTGCGGGTGCGCGCCGCCGGGCCAGGTGGGGGCGACCCAGTCAGCGATCCGCTGGAATGCGAGGGAGGTGCGCCCGTCCCGGCGTTCGGGCGTGATGCCGCCGCCGGGCGGGGAGAGGGTGGCCCAGTCGGCGTCGGCGCCGTCCTCGAGCTCCCAGCCGAGGACCTCGGCGTAGAAGCGGCCGAGGGCCAGGGCGTCGGGGCAGTCGAGGACGACGAGGTCGAGGAGGGGTTTGGCGCTCATGGACCGGACGGTACGGCTCGTTGCGGACGGTCGGCGTCCGGGTCGCACCGAGGAGCCGCGCGAGTCAGCGGACGCCGGCGAACCCGGCGGTGCGGCGGCGCGAGGTCTCGAGCGGCTCGAGCTGCTCGCGGACCGCGGCCGCGCCGCCGACGGGGCAGGTCCACGGCCCGTCGACGTCGACGACGCGCACGCCGGGCGACTCGAGCCAGCGCAGCACCTTCTCGCTCTCCTCGGTGGTGGCCGCGGTCTCCGGGGCCACCGGCGCCGCGACGACCTCGGCGCTGGCCCGCAGGGCATCGATGTAGGGCATCGGGTCCGCGCCGCGCGGCGCGGTGGTGCTGCCGGCGAGCCGGCCGTACCGCACGCAGACGACCTCCCAGCCGCCGGTGAGCGAGCGCCGGGCCGCGACGAGCTCGGGGATGCGGGCGAGCGGGTCGAGGCGCTGGCTGCGGGCCGCGCCGCGGACGAGGGCGACGAGGCGGTCGCGGACCACCTGGGCGTCCTCGAAGCGCTGCGCCGCCGAGAGCGCCGCCATCCGGTCCTGGAGGGCGACGAGCAGCTCGCGGCCGTGGCCGTCGAGGAGGAGGGCCGCACGCTCGACGACCTCGGCGTACTCGTCGACCCCCTGGGCGCCGGTGCACGGCGCACCGCAGCGGCCCATCTCGGCGAGGGCGCAGGCGGTGCGGACCCGCTTGGGCGAGAGCCGTTCGACGCACTGCCGGAGCGGGAGGACCTCGTGGACCGCCGCGACCGCGGCCTCGGCGGCGCCGCGCGACCCGAACGGGCCCGCGTACCGGGCGCCGTCGTCGGCGACCGTGCGGACGATGGACAGCCGCGGGAACGGCTCGACGGTCAGCTTGACCCACAGCGCCTTCTCGGGGTGGCGCGAGCGGCGGTTGTAGCGCGGCTTGTGCTGCGCGATGAGCCGCAGCTCGCGGACCTCGGCCTCGAGGGTCGTCGCGCAGACGACCGGCGAGACCGACTCGGCCAGCCGGACCATCTCGCCCATCCGGCGCCGGTGCTCGGAGGCGGTGAAGTACGAGCGGACGCGGGTGCGGATGGAGACCGAGGTGCCGACGTAGAGGACGCGCCCCTGGCCGTCCTTGAAGAGGTAGACGCCCGGCGCGTCGGGCAGCCCGTCGGCGAGGTGGCGCTTGCGGCGCCGGGCGGGGGAGACCCGCACGGTGTAGTCGAGGAGCTCCTCGAGCGAGTGCACCCCGAGGTTGCCGACGCGCTCGATGAGCCCGTGGAGGACGTCGACGGTGGCCCGCGCGTCGTGGAGCGCCCGGTGGTCGGGGGTCGTCGTCGAGCGGAACAGCCGGGCCAGCGAGCCGAGCCGGTGGTTGGGCGCCTCGTCGCGGCGGACCAGCTGGCGGGCGAGGTGGACGGTGTCGAGGACGGCGAAGCCGGGCCAGTCGCGCTCGGTGCGGGCCGCGGCGGCCTTGAGGAAGGAGACGTCGAACCGGGCGTTGTGGGCGACGAGGACCGCCCCGGCGGCGAACTCGAGGAAGGCCGGCAGGGCGGCCTCGATGCGCGGGGCGTCGGCGACCATCGCGTCGGTGATGCCGGTGAGCACCGAGATGAACGCCGGGATCGGGGCGCCGGGGTTGACGAGGGTCTGGAACTCGGCGACGACCTCGCCGCCGCGCACCTTGACGGCGCCGATCTCGGTGATTCCGCACTCGGCCGGGCTGCCCCCGGTGGTCTCGAGGTCGACGACGACGAAGGTGACCCCCGACAGCGGGGTGCCCAGGTCGTCGAACGTGCCCTGGACCATCGCCATGTCCGGAACGGTAGGTCGCCCCGCCGACATCCCCCGCGAGGCGCGCGGGGGCCGGGGGTGGTGTCGGTGGTGGCGTCTAGCGTCGTCCACGACGACATGGACGAGGTGAGACGCATGACCCGTGACGACGTGATGACCATCGACTGCCGCACCTGCCCGGTGCGCGAGCTGCACTGCGACGACTGCATGGTGCCGGTGCTCCTGAGCATCTCCGGCACCCGCACCGAGACCTCGCTCGACGCCGAGGAGCGGGCCGTCGTGACCCGCCTCGTGCGGGCCGGTCTCGTCGACCCCGAGGAGGCCGCCAGGGCCCGGGCCACGCTCGACCCGGCGGCCCGGGGCGCCCGCGCCGTCGGCTGAGCCCGAGCCCGCGGGCGACCGGCGACGGCCCCGGGGGGCGGCTGCCTACGATGTGCCGGGTGACCGGCCGTCCTCCCACCCGCCACCGGGCGCGGACGGTGGCGGCGCTCCTCCTCGTGGCCCTCGCCGGGTGCTCGGGCGCCGGCGGGCGCTCCCCGGCCGTCCCGCCCTCCGCCCCGTCCGGGGCCCTCTCGGCGTCGGCCGCCGGCCGGTCCGCCTCCGACGTCGCGAGCGTGCTCCAGGACCTCCTCGCCCGGCGCGACGCCGCCGTGCTCACCGGCGACACCGCCGCCTTCCGGGCGACCCTCGCCGACGCCGGCTCGCGCGAGGGGCGCGCGCAGCTGGGCCAGCTCGC
Organism: Phycicoccus sp.; assembly: GCF_035325325.1. Classification (NCBI taxonomy): domain Bacteria; kingdom Bacillati; phylum Actinomycetota; class Actinomycetes; order Micrococcales; family Intrasporangiaceae; genus Phycicoccus; species Phycicoccus sp. The sequence goes on from NZ_DAOLAC010000020.1 coordinate 48,701, forward strand.
GACCGCCCGCGCCCTGCGGGTCCAGCGCCTGGCCCACGACGTCGTCGCCCCGGTCGACGACCCGTCGGCGGTCGACGTCACCGTCCGCTACCGGCTGGGCGGTCTCGACCGCGCCGACCGCACGGCGACCGTCCGCTACGCCGTCGCCGAGGTCGACGGGCGCTGGCGGGTGCGCTCGGCCACGCCGGCCGACGGGCGGGCCGCGCCGCCGTGGGTCGTCCTGCCCGGGGCCACCGTCCGGCGCACCGCCCACGCCGTCGTCGTCGGCGTCGGTGCGGCCGGCGAGCTGGCGGCCGCTTCCGCCACCGTGGACCGCGCGCTGCCCGGGCTCCGCCGGACGTGGGACGGCACCCCGGCGCAGGTGCTCGTCCTCCTCCCGGGCACCGCGGCCCAGGCTGCCGCGCTCCTCGGCCACGCCGGGACCACCGTCGGCGAGGTCGCGGGCACGACCGACGGTCCGGTCGGGGCCGACGGTCGCGCCACCGGCGACCGCGTGGTCCTCGACCCCGTCGCGCACCGCCGGCTCACCCCGAGCGGGCGCGACGTCGTGCTCACCCACGAGCTGACCCACGTCGCGGTGCGTGCCACGCTGGCCGGCACGACCCCGACGTGGCTCGCCGAGGGGTACGCCGACCACCTCGGCTACGCCCGCGCCGACGTCGCGGTGTCCGCCCTGCTCGCACCCCTCACCGCCGCGGTCCGCGCCGGCACCGCCCCCACCGCCGTCCCCACGGCCGCCGACCTCGACCCCGCGCAGGGCGACATCGAGGTCGGCTACCTCGCGGCGTGGCAGGCCGTCGAGCTCGTCGCGGAGCGGGACGGCGAGGGGGCCGTGGTGCGGCTCGTGCGGGCGTGCACGGTGCCCGGCGACGAGGACGCCGCCGAGCGGGCCTGCGACGCCGCGATGCCGGCCGTCCTCGGCACCGACCGGGCCGGGTTCACCCGGGCGTGGCGGCAGCGGCTCGCGGCCCTCGCACGGTGACCGGGACGACGAGCGAGGCGAGGACGAGCGCCCCGACGAGCCAGAACTGGTTGTAGAAGGCCTGCTTGTTCACGAGGTTCGCGACGGCGAGGACGAGCGCGAGCCAGCGCAGCACCTCGCCGACGTCGGGCTGCCGGCGCCCCACCATCCACACCGCGGCCGCGACGGCCGCGAGCATCGCGAGCCCGGTGACCGCGAAGGGCAGCTCGACGCCGTGCTCGTTGAGGAACCACAGGTACCAGGTGTTGGCGAAGCGGATCGGGTGGAAGGTCAGCAGGGTCGTCACGGTGTCGTGGACGAACGCGGCCGGCTCGGCGAGTACCCACGGGGCCACGAGCGCCGCGGTGAGGCCGCCGGTCGCGAGGGTGCGCCGCCAGCCGAACGGCTGCCACACGAGGAGGACGGGGGCGAGGAGCGCGAGGTGCTGCTTGCTCGCGCAGGCGAGGGCCAGCGGCAGCACCGCCCACCACGCGTGCCCGCGCCGGACGAGGGCCGCCCACCAGACCAGGAGCGCGGCGAGCACCGGCTCGGTCCAGGCCTGGTCGACCTGGGTCGGGGTGCGGGGGGCGAGGCCGCGCCCCGCCGAGGCGGCCGGGGCGCGGTCCCCCCCGCCCCGCCACCCGCCGGCGAGCGCCACGAGGCCGGCGAGCAGGACGAGGGTCCAGACGAGGAGCATCCAGCGCACGTCGCCGGCGACCCACCGGCCGGGCGCGGTGAGCACGGCCATCCACGGCAGGTAGGGGAAGAAGTCCTGGACGCCGGGGGAGTTGCTCCACTGCTGGGTGTAGACGTTCTCGCCGCGCGCCATCGCGTCGGCCCCCTGCTGGAGGACCACCCACACGTCGATGCGGGGCGCCCGGTCTCCGAGGATCGCGACGGTCGCGAGCGCCGCGTGCGTCGCCGCGGCGGCGCCGAGGGCGAGCAGCGCCCCACGCCGACCGGGGACGAGCAGCAGTGCGGCGCAGCCCAGCCCGCCGACGGCGAGGACGGTGAGGGCCGCCGTGAGCCAGCCGCCGCGCAGGTACGAGAAGAGCGGCACGGTGAGCGTGAGGACGACGGACCCGACGAGGACCACCGGAGGGAGCCACCGGGGGACCTCGCGGACCACCCACCGACGCACCAGCCAGCCGCCGAGCAGCAGCGTGTACGCCGTGAGGGTGAGCAGGATCGGGACCCGGAAGCGGACGACGCTCCACTGGAGCACCCCGAACCACGCGAGCCACGCGGTGGCGAGGAGGAGGGGCGGGAGCAGGGCGGGGACGGCGCGCCGGACGGCCGGCGCGCCGACCGGGTCACCCACCGTAGAGCGCGTCGACCTCGTCGCCGAAGTCGCGCATCACGACGTTGCGCTTGAGCTTGAGCGACGGGGTGAGGTGGCCGGACTCCTCGGTGAAGTCGGCGTCGAGGATGTGGAACTTGCGGATCGACTCGGCCTTGGAGACGGCGGTGTTCGCGTCGTCGACCGCCTTCTGGATCTCGGCCCGGACGCGGTCGTCGTCCTTGGCCTTCGCGAACGGCACGCCCTCGAGGCCGTGGTTGGCCGCCCAGCCGGGGTACATCTCCTCGTCGAGGGTGACCAGGGCCGCGATGAACGGCTTGCCGTCGCCGACGACGATGCACTGGCTGACGAGGGGGTGGGCGCGCAGCCGGTCCTCGAGCACGGCCGGCGCGACGTTCTTGCCGCCCGCGGTGACGAGGATCTCCTTCTTGCGACCGGTGATCCGCAGGTACCCGGCGTCGTCGAGCTCGCCGATGTCGCCGGTGTGGAACCACCCGTCGCGCACCGACTCGTGGGTGGCGTCCGGGTTGCCGCGGTACTCCCGGAAGACGTTGACGCCACGGATGCAGATCTCGCCGTCGTCCGCGATCCGCAGGTCGACCCCGGGCAGCGGCGGGCCGACGGTGCCGATGCGCATGGCGTCCGGGAGGTTGACGCAGGCGGGGGCCGTCGTCTCGGTCAGCCCGTAGCCCTCGAGGATCGAGACCCCGATGCCGCGGAAGAAGTGCCCCAGCCGGGTGCCGAGCGGGGCGCCGCCCGAGACGGCGTACTGCACCCGACCGCCCATCGCCTCGCGCAGCTTCGCGTAGACCAGCCGGTCGAAGACGGCGTGCCGCAGGCGCAGCCCGAGCGGCACCGTCCCGGCGTCGAGGGCCTCGGACCAGGCGATGGCGGTGGCCGCCGCACCGGCGAAGATCCTGCCCTTGCCGCCGGCCTCGGCCTTGGCCTCGGCCGAGTTGTAGACCTTCTCGAAGACCCGGGGCACCGCGAGGATGAAGGTCGGCCGGAAGGACGCGAAGTCGTCCATCAGCGTCTTGAGGTCGGAGGAGTGGCCCATCCGCACCCCGGCGGTGACGGCGAGGACCTCGATGAAGCGGGCGAAGACGTGGGCGAGCGGGAGGAACAGGAGGGTCGAGGCCCCCTCGCCCTTGACGACCACGGCGATCTGCTCGGCCGTGTTCTCGGCGAGGGTGAGGAAGTTGCCGTGGCTCAGCTCGACACCCTTGGGGCGGCCGGTCGTACCGGAGGTGTAGATGACCGTCGCGAGGCTGTCGCGGTCGAGGCCCTCGCGGCGGGCGGCGAGCTCGGCGTCGTCGACGTCGGCGCCGTCGTGGCTCAGGGTGTCGACGTCGCCGTGGTCGAGGACCCACACGTGGGCCAGGTCGGGGAGGCGCTCGCGGACCTTCTCGACCGCGGCGAGGTGGCCCTCGCCCTCGACGAGGACGCCGACGGCGCCGGAGTCGCCGAGGATCCACTCGACCTGGTCGGGGGAGGAGGTCTCGTAGATCGGCACCGGGACCGCGCCCGCGGCCCACAGCGCGAAGTCGGCGAGGGTCCACTCGTACCGGGTGCGGCTCATGATGCCGACGACGTCGCCGACGCCGATGCCCGCGGCGACGAACCCCTTGGCCAGGGCGGTGACCTCGGCGGCGAAGGTGGCGCTCGTGACGTCGGTCCAGCCGCTCCCCGCGCGGACCGAGAAGGCGACGCGGCCCGGCCGGTCCGCCGCGAGCCGGGCCGGCAGGTCCCCGAGGGTGCCCTCGCTCGTCGCGGGCAGGACGAGGGGCGTGGAGGTCTCGTGCACCGTCGGACTCCTTCGTACGGCAGGTGGGCGGCCCCTCAACTCTAGGCCCCGGCGTGCGGGTAGCCTGCGGTGCCATGGCCGACCGCACACGCTCCACCATCGACATCGCCGCGGCGCCCGGCGAGGTCCTCGATGTCATCGCGGCCTTCGAGGAGTACCCGGAGTGGGCCGAGCAGGTGAAGGCGTGCACCGTCCTCACCGAGGACGGCGACGGCTGGGCCGACCAGGTCGAGTTCACCCTGGACGCGGGGGCCATCAAGGACCAGTACGTGCTGGAGTACGACTGGGACGTCGCCGAGGACGGCACGGGCACCGTGTCGTGGCACCTCGTGCGGGCCACCCTCCTCAAGGGCCTCACCGGCAGTTACACCCTCGAGCGCGCGGGCGGCGGCACCCGCGTCGCCTACTCGCTCGAGGTCGACCTCACCATCCCGATGATCGGGATGCTCAAGCGCAAGGCCGAGAAGCTCATCATCGACGCCGCCCTGAGCGAGCTGAAGAAGCGCGTCGAGGGCTGAGCGCACCGATGACCGCGCAGCGCTGGCACGAGGACGTCGGGAGCGTCGCCGAGGAGGCCGGGCGGCTGCTCGAGAGCCTCCGCCGGGCCGGGCACGACGCCGCGTCCGCGACCGGCGCCCGGGCCGGCGACCCCGGTCCCGACCCCGGCGGGCGGGCGAAGGCCCAGCAGGACGAGGCCCCCCGCGACGCCGGGTTCACCTGCGACGACCCGGTGTGCCAGTGGTGTCCGGTCTGTCGGGCCTCGGCGTTCGTGCGCCGGCTGAGTCCGGAGACCCTCACCGGCCTGGCCGAGCTCGCCGGCTTCGCGGCCGCCGTGCTCGGCGACCTCGCCTCCGCCCGCGCCCGGGAGGCGTCGCCCGAGGAGGAGCACGGTGACTGACGGTCCCCTCGCGATCGGGGTCGACATCGGCGGCACGAAGGTCGCCGCCGGGGTCGTCGACGCCTCCGGAGCCGTCCTGCGTCGGGCCCGCCGCGACACCCCGCACCGCTCGACGAGCCCGCGCGTGGTCGAGGACACCATCGTCTCGGCCGTCGAGGAGCTGCTCGAGGGCGGCCCGGACGAGGTCGTGGCCGTCGGCATCGGCGCGGCCGGCTTCGTCGCCGCCGACCGGGCGACCGTCGTCTTCGCGCCCCACCTGTCGTGGCGCAACGAGCCGCTGCGCCAGGCCCTCGGTCAGCGCCTCGCCCTGCCGATCTTCGTCGACAACGACGCCAACGCCGCCGTGTGGGCCGAGCACCGGTTCGGCGCCGGGCGCGGCGAGAGCCACCTCGTCATGGTCAACCTCGGCACCGGGATCGGCGGCGGCATCGTCATCGACGGTCGGGTGATGCGCGGCCGCTTCGGCATCGCCGGGGAGTTCGGGCACATGCAGGTCGTCCCGGACGGCATCCGCTGCGAGTGCGGGAACCGCGGCTGCTGGGAGCAGTACGCCTCCGGCAACGCCCTGGTGCGCGAGGCCCGCTCCCTGATGTCGGCCGGCAGCCCGGTCGTCTCCGACCTCTTCGAGCGGGTCGGCGGCGACCCCGGCGAGCTGACCGGACCGCTCGTCACCGAGGCCGCCCGCGACGGCGACCCGCTGGCCCGCGAGCTGCTCGGCGAGATCGGGCGCTGGCTCGGCGTCGGCATCGCCGACCTCGCGGCGGCCCTCGACCCCGGCACGTTCGTCATCGGCGGCGGGGTGAGCGCCGCCGGCGACCTGCTCCTCGGTCCCGCCCGCGAGGCCTTCCGCCGTCAGCTGACCGGTCGCGGGTACCGGCCCGAGGCGGCCATCGTCGCCGCCCAGCTCGGCAACGAGGCCGGCCTGGTCGGGGCCGCCGACCTCGCCCGGGTCGGCGCGGCCGACCTCGCCTGGGCCGAGGCCGCGGACCACGCCGACGACTCCGCCGGGCGCACCGGCTGACGTCGGCGCCGTGCCCCCCGAGCGGTTCCGGGTCGCGACCTACAACACCCGCGACTTCCTCGACGACCACCACCTCGCCGCCCGCGTCGTCCGGGCGATCGACCCGGACCTCCTCTGCCTCCAGGAGGTGCCGCGCCGGCTGCTCGCCCCGTGGCGGCTGCGTCGCTTCGCCGCGCGCTGCGGGATGCGCTGGAGCGGGCGGCAGACCGGCAGCGGTGGCACGACCGTGCTCACCGCACCCCACGTCGAGCTGCTCGCCGCCTCGCACCACCGGCTGCCGGTGCGCTGGCCGGACCGCACCCGCGGCTGGGCGAGGGCGCACGTGCGCCTTCCCGGCGGGCACGAGGTGACGGCCGTCTCGCTGCACCTCTCGCTGCGCGCCCCGGAGCGGGTGCGCCACGTCGCGGCGGTCCTCGAGGCGCTGCGGGGGGTCGAGCCGCTCGTCGTCGCCGGCGACCTCAACGAGGGGCCGGACGGCGAGGCCTACCGGCGGGTCGGCGACCCCGGCGGGCTCGCCGTCGCGGGGCCCGGGACCCCGACCTACCCGGCGCGCGCACCGCACCGGCCGCTCGACGTGCTCTTCGCCTCGCCGGGGCTGCGGGTCCTGCCGGCCCGTGAGGTGGCGCTGCCGGAGGCGGTGTGGGCCGCCGCGAGCGACCACCGGCCGGCGTGGGTCGACCTCGAGGTCGGCTGAGGGCGCGTCCCGCCCGGTCGGTCAGAGCCGGGCGCCGTCGTCGTCCTCGTCGCGGTGCCGCGGCTGGCGCAGGACGAGCAGCCCGAACCCGAGCAGCGAGAGCGCGAGGCCGGCGACGAACCAGCGGGTGCTGTGGAACGGGCGGGCGATCGCGACGTAGAGCAGGCACAGCGGACCGGCCACCAGCCCGGCGACCGCTCCCCAGAAGTGGAGGTCCTCCTGCGGCGGCAGGTGCACGGCCGGTGGCTCGAAGTGCTCCTCGTCGGCGGCGTCCTCGGCGGCGTCGCCCGCGGACTCCTCGGCGGCCCGGGGCTCGGGGGCCTCGGCGGCCCGCCACGCCGACGCGGGGACGACGAGGTCCAGCGGCGGGTTGACCCACGGCGGTCGGACGGTCGGCGGGCGCTCGGGCGACTCCTCCTCGGTGGCCGGGGCGGACGCCGACGGGCCGTCCGGGCGGTTGGGGCCGTCCGGGGTGTCGTCGTCGGTGTCGCCGGTGCCCTCCCACGCCGCGACGATGGACGCGAAGCGCGCGTCGACGTCGCGCTCGTCCATCTCGTCGGGCCGCTCGCTCACGGTGCTCCTCGGATCGTGTGGGGGGCGGGACCGATCTTCGCACGATCACCTGTGGTGGGCGGCGCCGTCGCCGCGGGCCCGCCCGGGACCCGTGACGGGGAGGCAACACCGCGGGGGTGCACTAGGCTTCCCGGGGACACGGCAGAAGGGTGGTCCGGTGATCTACTGGGTGCTGAAGACGGTCGTCCTCGGGCCGATCCTGCGCCTGCTGTTCCGGCCCTGGGTCGAGGGCGCGGAGAACATCCCCGAGGAGGGGGCCGCGATCTTCGCGAGCAACCACCTCTCCTTCTCCGACTCGATCTTCCTGCCGCTCGTCGTGCCCCGCCGGATGACCTTCCTCGCGAAGTCCGACTACTTCACCGGCGTCGGGCTCAAGGGCCGGCTGACCGCCGCGTTCTTCAAGGGCGTCGGCCAGCTGCCGATCGACCGCTCCGGCGGCCGGGCGAGCGAGGCGGCGCTCAGCTCGGGCCTGAAGGTGCTGCGCCGCGGCGAGCTCCTCGGCCTCTACCCCGAGGGCACGCGCAGCCCCGACGGCCGGCTCTACAAGGGCCGCACCGGGGTGGCGCGGATGGCCCTCGAGGCGGGCGTGCCGGTCATCCCGGTCGCGATGATCGACACCGACAAGGCACAGCCGACCGGCGCGAAGATCCCCAAGCTGGTCCGCATCGGCGTGCGCATCGGCGAGCCGCTCGACTTCTCCCGCTACGAGGGGATGGAGGGCGACCGCTTCGTCCTGCGCTCGGTCACCGACGAGATCATGTACGCGCTGATGGAGCTCTCCGGCCAGGAGTACGTCGACATGTACGCGACCGCGATGAAGGACCGCATCGCGCGCGAGCGGAAGAACCGGGCCAAGGAGGCCGCCGAGGCCGCGCAGCCCGGCCGGGCCGCCACCGAGCTCGAGGCCGCGCTCGACGCCGAGGGGCTCGAGGAGGGCTCCGCCGGTCGGCGCGACGACGCCGGCCCGGAGCGGCGCGCGAGCTGAGGCACGCCGTGGGGGTCCTCGGGCCGCGCTCGGAGCGCACCGGCCGGCGCGAACCGGTCGTCGTCGAGGCGTTCCTGCGCGGGCTCGACGTCTTCCGCCCGATCGCCACCGGGTACGCCGCCCTCCTCGCGTGGACCCGCCGTGACGCGATGATCCGTCCGTGGGTGGCGGTGCTCGTCCTCGCGGTGATGGCGGCCTGGTCGCTCGGACTGCTGCTCTACCGGCGCCGGAGCCGGGCCGTCGTCGCCGTGGAGGTCGTCATCGCCGTGGCTGCCGTGCTCGCCACGCCGCTCGCCGACGGGACGGCCGCCGTCGCCGCGGGCCAGTACACGCTGCCGACGGTCTGGGCCGCCGGCTCGGTCGCCGGGGGCGCCGTGGTCGCCGGTGCCCGCGGCGGGCTCCTCGCCGCCGGCGTCGTCGCCGCGGCCGACCTGCTCGAGATCGCCGGCCGGCCGACCCAGGCGACGGTCCACAACATCGTCATCCTCGTGCTGCTCGGCGGTCTGATCGGCCTCGCCGTCGACCTCGCCCGCTCCGGGCTGGCCCGCGAGGAGCTGGTCCTCCTCGAGCGCGAGCGGCTGCGCGAGCGCGAGCGGATCGCCCGGGTGGTCCACGACGGCGTGCTCCAGTCGCTCGCCTGGATCCACCGGCGCGGTGTCGAGCTCGGCGGGCCCGCCGAGGAGCTGGCCACGCTCGCCGCCGACCAGGAGCGCGCCCTGCGCCGGTTCGTCTCCGGAGCCGGCGCGCCGGGGGAGACCCCGATCGACCTGCACGGTGCCGACGGCGCGGAGGTCGACCTGCGGCTGGCCGTGACGGCGCACGAGCGGCCCGGGGTGAGCGTCGCGGTCCCCGGGGACCCGCTGCTCGTCGACCCGCAGGTGGCTCGCGAGCTGGACGCCGCCCTCGGGGCGGTCCTCGACAACGTCGCCCGGCACGCCGGGGAGGGCGCCCGGGCCTGGGTGCTGCTCGAGGGCGACGTCTCGGGCGTCGAGCTGACCGTCCGCGACGACGGGGTCGGGGCCGAGCCGGGCGAGCTCGTCGCGGCCGCGTCGCGGGGCCGGCTCGGGGTCAGCTCCTCGATCCGCGGCCGGGTCGAGGACCTCGGCGGGTCGGCCACCTGGACCACCCGTCCCGGGGCAGGATGCACGGTGCGCATCACCGTCCCGCGCCATCCCGAGGAGCGCCCGTGACCGACGCCCCCGCGCCGCCCGCGCCCCGGGTGCTCGTCGCCGACGACCACCCCCTGTGGCTCAGCGCCCTCGAGCGCGACCTCGTGGCCCGCGGGGTCGAGGTCGTCGGCACCGCCGCCGACGGCCCGGCCGCCGTGCGCCGCACCCGGGCCACCCGCCCGGACGTCCTCGTCCTCGACCTCAACCTCCCGGGGATGCGCGGCGACGAGGTGTGCCGTGCCCTCGGCGACCTGCCGACGCGGGTGCTCATCCTCTCGGCGAGCGGCGAGCAGCAGGACGTCCTCGCCGCGATCAAGGCCGGGGCCACCGGGTACCTCGTGAAGTCGGCGTCGCCCGGGGAGATCCTCGAGGCGGTGCTCGCGACCGCGCGCGGCGAGGCGGTGTTCACCCCCGGGCTGGCCGGGCTCGTGCTCGGCGAGTTCCGCCGGCTCGGCAGCGAACCGCAGCCCCCGGCGCCGGTTGACCCCGCCCGGCCGATCCCGCAGCTGACCGCGCGCGAGACCGAGATCCTCCGGCTCGTGGCCACCGGCATGTCGAGCAGGGAGATCGCCGCCCAGCTCGTCCTCTCGCACCGGACGGTGCAGAACCACGTCCAGAACACCCTCGGCAAGCTGCACCTGCACAACCGGGTCGAGCTGGTCCGGTTCGCCCTCGCCCACGGCCTCGAGGACGAGGAGCCGGCCGGCTCCTGAGCGCGCGCCCGGCTTCCGGCATCCGGGCCACGTGTCCCGGATGGCGGACGCCGACCTACCATTGACGACCGTGAGCACGACCGCGCCCTCCGACCCCCTCCAGCGGCTCGCCGCCGGTGCCGACCTCCCGGCCGCCCAGCAGCCGGTCTGGCCCGACCGCGCCGCCCTCGACGAGGCCGTCGGGACGCTCGCCACCTACCCGCCGCTCGTCTTCGCCGGCGAGTGCGACGTCCTGCGCGAGCGGATGGGCGCCGTCTCGCGCGGCGAGGCCTTCGTGCTCCAGGGCGGCGACTGCGCCGAGACCTTCGACTCCGCGACCGCCGACAACATCCGCGACCGGGTCAAGACCATCCTCCAGATGGCGGCCGTCCTCACCTACGGCGCGTCGATGCCGGTGGTCAAGGTCGGCCGGATGGCCGGGCAGTACGCCAAGCCGCGCTCGAGCCACGACGAGACCCGCGAGGGCGTCACCCTGCCGGCGTACCGCGGCGACATGGTCAACGCCTACGACTTCACCCTCGACGCGCGCACCCCCGACCCGATGCGGCTGGTCCGCGGCTACCACGCGAGCAGCGCCACCCTCAACCTCGTGCGGGCCTTCACGACCGGTGGCTTCGCCGACCTGCGCCACGTGCACCTGTGGAACAAGGGCTTCGTCGCCAACGCCGCGAACGCCCGCTACGAGCGGCTGGCCCGCGACATCGACAAGGCGATGCGCTTCATGGCCGCCTGCGGCGCCGACTTCGAGGCGATGCGCACGACCGAGTTCTTCTCCGCGCACGAGGCACTGCTGCTGGACTACGAGCGGCCGCTGACCCGTGTCGACTCCCGCACCGGCGACCTCTACGACACCTCGGGCCACTTCATCTGGGTCGGCGAGCGCACCCGCGACCTCGACGGCGCGCACATCGACTTCGTCTCCCGCGTCCGGAACCCGGTGGGCGTCAAGGTGTCCGCGAACGCCGACGTCGACGACCTGCTGCGGATGATCGAGGTCATCGACCCGCACCGCGAGCCCGGCCGGCTGACCTTCATCACCCGGATGGGCGCCGGCCGGGTCCGGGAGGCGCTGCCGACCATCGTCGAGAAGGTCACCGCCTCCGGGGCGCAGGTCTCGTGGGTGTGCGACCCCATGCACGGCAACACCTTCTCGTCGGCGTCGGGCTTCAAGACCCGTGACTTCGAGGACGTCGTCGACGAGGTGCGCGGCTTCTTCGAGGTGCACCGCGGGCTCGGCACGCACCCCGGCGGCATCCACGTCGAGCTGACCGGCAACGACGTCACCGAGTGCATCGGCGGCTCGGAGAAGATCCTCGACGCCGACCTCGGCACGCGTTACGAGTCGGTGTGCGACCCGCGGCTCAACCACCAGCAGAGCCTAGAGCTGGCCTTCCTGGTCGCCGAGATGCTGGCCCAGGACTGACCGCCGTGGCCGAGATCCTCGCGGACCTGTTGTCCGACACCCTGACCCGTCCCACTCCGGCGATGCGGGAGGCGATGGCCCGCGCCGACGTCGGTGACGACGTCTTCGGCGAGGACCCCACCGTGCGCGCCCTCGAGGAGCGCGTCGCCGGGCTGCTCGGCCACGAGGCGGGGCTGTTCACCCCGACCGGGTCGATGGCCAACCAGCTCGGGCTGCGCCTCCACGTCGCGCCGGGCCGGGAGCTCGTCGCCGACCAGCAGGCCCACGTCGTGCGCGCCGAGCTCGGGGCGGCCGCGGTGTTCTCGGGCATCACGAGCCGCACCTGGGCGAGCGAGCGCGGGCTGCTCGACCCGGCCGGGCCGATGTCCCTCGTGACGACCGGGGTCGGGCCGTACCAGGTCGAGACCGCGCTCGTCGTCGTCGAGAACACGCACAACTTCGGCGGCGGCACGGTCCAGCCGCTCGGGGCCATCCGCGAGGTGCGTGCGGCGACCCGCGAGCGCGGGGTCGCGATGCACCTCGACGGCGCCCGGCTCTGGAACGCCCACGTGGCGTCCGGGGTGGCGCTGGCCGACTACGGCCGCGAGTTCGACACCGTCTCGGTCTGCCTGTCCAAGGGGCTCGGCGCTCCGGTGGGGTCGGTCCTCGTGGGGTCGGCCGACGCGATGGCCGAGGCCCGGGTCTGGCGCAAGCGGTACGGCGGCGGGATGCGCCAGGTCGGCATCCTCGCGGCGGCCGGCCTGCACGCGCTCGAGCACCACGTCGAGCGGCTCGCCGACGACCACGCCCGGGCCCGGCGCTTCGCCGAGGCCTGCGCGGCCGCGGCGCCCGGCGTCGTCGACCCCGCGACGGTCGAGACGAACATCGTCGTCCTCGACGTCGGGGCGGCCGGCCTCACCGCGACGGAGTTCGTCGACGCCCTGCTCGCCCGCGGGGTGCGCACGTACGCGGTCGGAGCCCGCGCGGTCCGCCTCGTGTGGCACCTCGACGTCGACGACGCCGGCACCGACGCCGCCGTGGCCGCGGCCCGCGAGGTCCTCGCCGC